>NZ_BAABCW010000005.1:0-273083 GCF_039539305.1 Aquimarina addita
TAGGTGGTAAAAGACTTAACTGATCTTGATCGTAAGTCTTGAAGATTACTTTGCGACTCATAATCTAAATTTACAAATAACCGAAATTTTATACAAAAAAAAGACTGCCTTTTTAGACAGCCTCTTTGTTTGGGTAACACATTTAAAGGATCAAACTCAATTGTTGTGTTTATACAAACATTCTTGTTAGTCTAAAAAGGAAGAATTTTACATTTTTGACACCTCTGAATTGTCTTCTAAATGCTTTTATCTTTGCATTAAAAGATTCCACTAACGTATTCGTACTTCTATTGATAAAATAATTTAAGATAGATCTATAGTTTAATGTTATTGTATTAGCTATAGTATTGAAGGCTTTAAACCCTTCCATCACTGTTAAATTTAATGAACTCTTTCTTTTAAACTTATAATACAATCCGGAACAATGAATCTCTAAAATTTTACATTGGTATTTAAGGCTTAGTCTTGGATGAGATCTGACAACCTTTTACCGTTTCTAGGTAGTACTCATTTGCCCGAGACTTTCTTAAAAAATCATTCTCAACTTATGATTGACAAATTTTATTATATAAAGCGCTTTTTTCTTATCGGTATTATCAGCCTTTGATTTAGATTCACAGGCTTTAGAAGAGTTTTCTATAAACTCCCGCTTCAAAGTTGATATCTGATTAGAATGGATATCAAATTTTAAGGTGATCTCTTGTAAGGTTAATTCATCTTTGATTGCTTCCAAAGCAACTTTGGTTCTAAAAGATCGACTAAATTTTCTTCTCGACTTTTTCATAATTACAGCATTAAAGTTACACCCTAAATCGCTGTCCTAAAAATGGGGAGTACTATATCCTGACCGTCCAAATATCCAGAAGTTAAAAAGCTTTATCTAATCAAGATCTTGCTGATTATCAAAATGAACTAATGATTAAAGAATTAAGTCTAGATAGTAAGCAAGAGAAAATAGTAGCAAAAATTAATCTCAAATACACTGTTAAATTGAAAGAACTAATGTTACATGAAGGTTTTATGATTGGTAAAATACGTGAAATAAAGGATATTAAAAAAGGTAAAAATGCGGAGCTTATCACTGTTTTATCTGAGGATCAATTAGAAAAATATAAAGATCAATTAGAATCACAGATTAAGAGTTGCCTAAAGAATAATATGAAACGATAAGCTTATTTAACACGTATGGATATAATTGATGCTATGGTTAAGGAGTTAGTACATCAAAACTTTAATTATCAAACATAATAGACATATGTAATAAAATTTTGTCAGGTGTAAAAGAGAATGAGATTTCTAATATCTGACAGTCATTACTTATCGTACTTATATTATCATTCATGTCTTAGAATTCAACTTCTATCTGGAGTTAAAAACTATAAACCACACCTATTCCTCCTAATCCAATGTTCAAGTCAAGTGGTATTCCTTTAGTATTATTATATTTATTATTGTATTTCTTGTCTAGAAATAAATCAATAGATTCGACTATAAAATAACTAATAGACCAACTTAGAAAAACATCACTCGCCCAATGGGCGTCATCGTATATTCTGGAAATCCCCGGTATAAGACCTACAGCATAAATAGGAGCTTTAACCCACCAACTTTTGAACTGTTTTGCAATAACATGTGCATTAGTAAACGTTAATACGGAATGACCAGATGGAAAAGAATGATAACTTGGGTTACCTCCAAAGGGTCTAAAATGATTTTTTCCTAAATCAGCACCTGGGCGTGCTCTACCTGTTGCTGATTTTGCAAGCTGTTGCAAGAATCCTGTTGCAGTAGCGGATGAAATTAACAACACTCCTGTGCGTCTTAATTTTTCATTTTTTGTAAAAAGCCCGGTAAGATATACTGCTCCCGTAAATCCATAATTATTTTGAGGACTACCAGCATAGTCTCCATAATCCAGTAAAATAGATGGGACTTTATCCCTATGACCGCGCAATTCCTTTCTTATATTATCATCTAGTGCATATAAACTTAATGTTCCTGCAACCACGCGACCCAAATTCAAAAAATCACTTCCATGCCAATGTGCAGGTCTTGAATATGCATACCCAGTGCCTATAAAAACATTACCGATGTCGTAGGTGAAATCTTTCCATAAATTTCCTCTGTCACTATTGGGTGCCTGAGCACTTACATTTTGAATTATTATTAGGAATAAAAAAACAAACCAGATGTGATTATAATAACGCATTTATAACTAATTTTTTAACTACTAGTTTTTCTAACTCATCAATAGAGGCTTTAGTACTTTTTTTAATCTCTTTTTTTCTTTACCAAAGTAAATAATATATTCTAAAATAAACTTTTAGTTTTTCAGTGTTGTGTATTGTGAAAAAGAGCAAAGAAATTAAAGATTTTGAACCTAATTACAGGTATTTACCCATTTTATAATGAACTGCCTTAACTTAGGGATATCAAAAACAAAACCACTTCGCTACTAGAATCAGGAAATAAGACTCCTTTATCCTAATTCTATACACTATATTTAATAGGATAGCGCACAAGCTTATTAAAGAAATAAAATCTATAAGAATCTAAAAATAAGATATATACTTGGCTATCTTTCTTTTTAGGTTTTTTGACTTGAATCCGAATCTTATTAGATAAATTTTTGACCATCAAACCTACTTATGTTAAGAAAAAATTGGTACGCTCTACTGTTGTTTCTAAGAATAGACAAATATCTAAAAATAATCGATTAGATCAATTAGTTTAATTTTATATTGATAAAAGAAAATAATGTCTCAGTTCTTTTTTCCATCTTGCTTTACTTTCCAGAGATAACGGATTGTTGTCCAGAATCAACCCCATTACATTAGATTCTTTTGTACTGTATATTTGTGGTATAGAATTGATATTACAATTATTACTATGCAATAGCAGTAATGCAGGCATTTTAGCAAATGCAGTTGGCAGCTCTTTAAAATCATTATGTCCTGCGTGTACTACCCATACTTTTTTCATAGTTTTAATTTCTTCTGGAATAGACGTTAACTTATTATGCTCTATATAAAGGTTTTTAAGTTTAGATAAACCAAATAATTCTGCAGGCAATTCAGTTAAATTATTATCTGTAAGCCATAAAGACTGGAGATTATGTAAGTCTTGTAAATAAATCAGCGATTTGCTATCTGTTAATGTATTATGAGAAACATTTAAGTCTTTGAGTTCATTCATTAAACCAAGACTCTCTGGAAGTGTTGTTATCCTATTATACTGAAGATTTAGAAACTCAATAGGTATATGAGCAATAATTGTAAATGCTTCTTCGAAATCAAGATCAGGATTTCCGTTTAAACTAAGCTGCCTGAGGTTAGTAAATTTCTTGATACTTTTTGGTAATGATTTCAGGTTTAAACTATCTAGTTCTAAAACTCTAAGCGACTCTGGTTTTGCTACTGCATCTAAAATTTGTGATAGTTCAAGATTCGTATTACTTGATACGTCCAGATAGTGTAGATTAGAGAATTTAGACAGTGATGCTACTATTTTGTCAGTGGATGCATTTTTTAAACTAAGCCGTTTAGTATTTGAATACTCTTTTGATTCTATATCATATGTATCTTTATAGAATGTGCGATACGTATCACATCCAGACAATATTATACTTATGCTGAGCAAAAATAATTTGCTAGTCTTCATATTCTTCTGTTTTTAATAAAGACGTTTTTAATTCATAAAGCAATTTATACTTTGCCGTAATATCCCAAGGAAATCTTGGATTTAGGCCTGGTCCATCATGCAAGGTGTTTTGCACAAAGGCTCCTAATTTTTGACTATTGACACCTATTTTTGTGAAAACAGAATAATATTCATTTTGATAGCTGCCAAAAGTATAAAGGTTGGCATAAAATACTTTGCTGAATGATTCTTCCATGTACCAAACATTCTTTCTGCCATCATCAGAATTAACACGATTGTCCGGTGTTTTAGAATAGTCCGGTTTAGGTGTAAACAGTTCTATGGCGATACCTGCTCTATAAATATCATGAATTGATAGAATCTCAGTATACCCTAGACGCAAAGTTCCTGTGCTACCAAAATCCGTACCCTCACCATTAAAAAGACGCCCAAACCTAAAATCATTCATAAACGTGATATCAAAAGAATGTTTAGCCTTACTAAACCGCATTAATAACTTGCCACGTCTTACATCAAAATGGGATAGTTCTTTGGGAAGAAATTCTTTTTGAAACCCAAAACCAAGACCACTAAATCCTTCACTACCGTCATCATTAAAAATTAGGACAGGATTAAGGTCTGAAAGGGATGAGCCTAGTAAATTTCCATTTTTCCCTATACCCACAAGAGAAAAGAAATCATAACCGTAATAACTACCAGATTGTTTTATTGTATGTGCTTTAAAGAGTTGTCCTGCATTTAAACTTAATCCCATTTCCATCGCTGCATCTCCATAAGTTAAACTCCCTATAGCAGATACTCCAGCTTCAATCTTCTGATTTTGATTGCCCAATATCAGACTGACCCTAGCCATAATCCCAGCATTATAAGTAACTGTTTGATTATAACAGATAATCGGTATCAGGCATAGACAATAAATTATGTATTTTTCTTTATGTATAATAGTACGTTTGGGATTTAATTACTATTATAAATGTAGTATTTAATTACAAGGAACTATCATTCCAAAATTAAAAAGACCATTGAATTTTTGTATTTTTTATTAAAATTGAATAATTTTATAACTCAATTTTAATTGACTGTATAGGACTTCTTTTTTTTAACAACAGTTATCTGAATTTTAAATTTTCACGCTAAATACAGGGAAAAGTTAAGAAGAAGAAGTGGTTGGTATACAAAATAATCATATACAGTTTGCAAATCCTTATTACCATGAATATTTACTTTACTACGGATTTATACCAAAAGTCAGCTAACCATTCTTCTGCTCAGTGATGAGGATTTAGTTACTTTAAAACATCCTTTTTATATTATTTATATAATTAATGAAGCTCCAAATATTAACCCTCAAATTTCTACTTAAGCGTAGATACATTTTAAGTTAACTTATCAGAACTCATTATCTTATCAATTGGATGATAACTAATGCAATCAGACTTAAAAATTGTTAAAAGAGATTATGTAAGACACAGCATTTCGAGATGTTCAATAGCATTCATTTTGGGCAGGAAATGTACCTTATGTACCGTTTCCAGCTTATTTAACGAGGCAATGTTTACCATATATCCATTATCAATATCTATTTTGCATATATGATATTCATCTGTATCCAGTCTTACTAATAAGCTAGTAGTATCTATTGAGTCTAAAGGAACGTGGAAGCCTCTACCATCTGCTTTTACGATAGCTTCTTTACGTGTCCAACATGTATAGAATTTATCATAATTGTCAATTTCCTTTTTCTCTTTTGACGAAAAGATACCACTAAAATCCTCAATCACAATTGGTTTTATTTTCTCAATATCAATACCTAAATGCTCTTGTTCATCAGTACTAATGACGCAAACTATGTACTCCCCAGAGTGGGAAATATTAAATGCGAAAGAACTATCAACAAAATAAGGTTTCCCATATTTAGTTCTTTTTATTGTATCTAAAGCATTGGTGTATCCCAATTGTCTCATCCCCTCTTTTAGAAGTAACCTTCCATATAAATACGCGTGTGCATCTTGCCAGCGTCTATATTTACTTATTCTTTCTTGCATACTATCTGGTAGTAACGAAACCTCTCTTCTGTATTCAGTCTGTGGCAATTGCTCGCAAAATGTATAATAAACTGTTGTCATGAGAATAGATTTAATAAAAATGATCTTTTTTAAATATGTATAATCGACATGCTAATGTGTTAAAGTACATATTCATCTTACTTTTTCTAAAGGAAAATTTAAAATGCACTTGGTCTGTTTAAAGCCCAAAAAGGCTATTATACTATGTGGATCCAATGAATATCTCCATTGTTATCTCATACACCATTCCAGAACTGCCTTTGCACTATGTGCTTTATTTTCTGCCTGTTCGAAAACAATACTTCTATCACCATCAATTACTGAAGCCTCTACCTCATCCTCTCTATGGGCAGGAAGATCGTGCATAAAAATAGCATTTGGATATTTTGACATGAGCTGCTCTGTGACCATAAAAGGCTTGAACATATCCCTCCAATTGGCATCTGGCTTAGTAGTTCCTGTAGTTTGCCAACGTGTAGTATATACAATATCAGTGTCTGATGGTAGGGATTTTAGATCATGATATTCTTTAATGATTGTGTTTTTACTAATCCCTTCTTCTTGGGCATACCTTAAAATCTCTGAATTAAGACCATATCCAGATGGCGTAAAGAAACTTAAACGTACGTTTGGAAACTTGGCAAGCGCTAACGCTAATGCTATTGCCGTATTATTTCCTTCTCCCATGTACACTATATTTAATCCCGATAATTCTCCAAAATGACGTTTCATAGTTGTGAGATCCGCTAGTGCCTGTGTAGGATGTTCATCTGCGGTCATAGCATTTACTACAGACATCCTTTCTTGATTCGCAAAAGCTTGTAGTACCCTCGGGTTTCCTGCCGTTCTGACCACCAAACCGTCTAGCATTCGTGAAAGTACTTGCATGGTATCATCCATGCTTTCACCAGTATTTATTTGTAAATCATTTGGTCCATAAGCAATAACCTGTGCTCCAAGTCTTAGTGCTGCTGTCGTAAAAGCTGTTCTTGTTCTTGTAGAAGTTTTTGTAAAATAAATACCCATTACCTGGTTTTTTAATTGATGACCAAGCTCGACAGTATCATTAGCATACTCAATACCTCTGTTAATTATCTCCAGTGTTTCTTGTTTAGATACATCTTTTAGAGAGATAATATGTTTTCTTTTTGTAACTATTGTAAAACTCATTATTAATGTTTTTAATTATGGTACTTCTTAGCTTTTATAGCATCACTGTCGAATGTTCCTCAACTAAACTGTCATTAATAATATTAATAACAGCTTCTTGCTGATGTAACAAGAAAAAATGGTTTCCATCTACAAAATGGATCGTACATTCTCTTTTTGTATACTCGCGCCATTGCACAGCTACTTCGTGTGAGATTCCTTCATTTTGACCAAGTAATATTGAAATATTCGTTGATAAAGGATTAATCTCTGATCTATTGCTTTCAGTTTCCGACAAAGAAAAATCACTTCTCAGTAAAGGAATAAAAATATTTTTTAATTCAGGATATTGAAAGAATTCAGGAGGAGTACCTCCTAAAGATAAAATTTTCTCTTGAAAATCTGATGAGTTTAACAAGGACCATTTCTCTTTTCTTGGTATATGTGGTGGTTTTCTTCCTGAAAAGAAAGTGTGTAATGGTGCTCGTAAGCCCATTGACATAATCTTCTGAGTAAGTTCATAAGTTAGCAAAGCTCCCAGACTGTGACCAAAAATGGCGTAATCTGAAATAGTAATATCGTCTGCTATTTGATAAAAAATATCATTAACTGCCTCTTCTAAATTTTCATAATGACTTTCTGAGATTCGAGTTCCTCTTCCTGCAAGTTCGATTGGGTATAGTTCTATATTTTCGGCTAATTCTGATTGCCAACTATTATACATATTTGCTGATCCTCCCGCATATGGTATGCAAAAGAGTTTTATTTTTTCTTTCATGATATTAAATATTATTATTTTTTTCTTTTGTTAAACTACAAAATGCCTAAGGCTATTAGATAGTTTATGAAAAACAAATCATTTTATTATGAAGCATTGATTTCTTTGTGATATCTAATGTGCTGCTAAAGATCAAATTCTTATGTTATCCAACTCTTTAATTTTGATATCTATCCATATAAACTTCATAAAATAGCTCAACAAGCAACAAACTCAAACTAATTAGTTTGAGCATCTTGTAATTCTACCTTGTATTAAGGAAAGTGAAGTTGATTAATTTAAAGGTAGTAAAACAGTTGCGAAACCATCAGTACTTTTATTGGTACTATTAGTTTCAAGGCTCTTTGCATTAATCATTCCTATACCTGCGATTTTTAAATTGGCAACATCTGCTTGCCCAGAAATATAAATATTTGAAATTCCGTTTATATTAGTACTAAGGTTATCAACAGAAACCTTTATATTTCCTTTTAAAATACCTTCACCACTTATAATCAAATCTTTTTGACTTATTACATCATCCGAGATAAGTTTTATTACTCCATTCACCTTTAAATCTGAAACCCCTGAATGATTTAGATAGATAATATATTTCGGTTTTTCACATTTATCACAATCATTTTTATGATAAATAAACAGCTCTCCATTACGAACTTCTGTCACCAAATCTGGGATGTCAGAGGCATTTTTTGTTCTGATTTCCATCGAATTGGAAGGATTTCTTTTTAAATGAAGTTCCACTCTACCAATAAGATTCACCTTATCAAATCTTTCTAAGTTTCGAGTTTCGTTTTCTTTTGTTGTACTACAACTATTAAATAAAATTCCAAATAATGTCATAAATATGTATTTTTTCATTTCTATTTGTTTTAATGAGATTTGCATTTTCTATTATATCTTACTTTTAAATCGTTTACAAAAATATGTAGTCATAAGAGTAGACAAACTGTTCATTTTTTATGGTAAAATTCTTTTTTTTTACAATAAGTGGTCTACACTATTAATTTCGCTTTTTACTCTTCTTTCAACGTTATTATTTTTATCAAAATGAAACTTGTTCGGCTAAGGTATGTTTCATTGAACATAAGCTTCTTGTGCTATAAAGTTTCTTGAAAATCCATCGTCTATCTAGTCATTCTAATACTAGCAAAGTTGCTTTTGTAGAAATTAGAAAAAAGACTGTATAATTCTTTCGGTGCTTCAAAAAATGAAATATGACTCCCTTCTTGTCGATCATGAAATTCTGATTTTTTAAGACAAGAATGTAGTAAATTTGATCCAGCGGGATGAGCGGTATTGTCTTTCGAACTAGTTACGATCAATACGTTCTGGCTTACCTTGTCCACAATTTGTTTCAAATCCCGATACAGAACATCTCTGGATAACGCAATGAAGTTTGAAAAAACCTGATTTGTTATGTAGGGATACATAATATGTGGTAACATTTGAATAGGGTAATCAGTCGATAGTTTGCTTATTGATTTAGGGTTAGTCATTAAACTCTTCAAATCCGAAGTATCAATATAACCATCCGACATTTCAAGCAAACGCTTCATATTTTGTTGTATATATGTAAGTTTATTGTCATCATTCCAATTGTAGTCACCATGCCAAAGACTTGCTGATATGATTTTAGATTTGATTTCATTACAGGCATGAAGTACTAAATTGGCTCCATGACAGACTCCAAATAAATGAACCTGATCTAGATTAAAGAATTTGATAATATGCTTTAAATCCTCTAATTGAGCTTGGATATTTAATTTTTTTGTAATTGATGATTTAGACATCCCTCTTGTTTCCCAAGTAATAACAAAATATTTATTTGCTAGGATTTCTATCCAAGATTTCATTATCAGCATTGGCAACCCAGTAGGAAGCACAATTATAATTGGGTTGTTATCGATATTTCCATAAGAGGATACATTGAGTACTGCGCCATCAAAACTTGTTAAGTTTTGAGTTTTAATTCTATTTATCAGATGGTCGAAATTATTTCCATAATTCATCAGACTCATTTTTAAACTGGAAATATCTAGCGCCCCCAACTTAGCAAAGTAACCTCCACAGAATGTATTTACTATCTCTTCATACAAATCAAAGTCATTTGGTTTAGATTTGATAAAATTAATGTAATCATAGATTTCTAATTCTTTAAAAACTTTATCGAGTTTAGTATAAAACCCTTGAGAATCAAGTTCGTCTTCTTTTAGAATTCTTATTTGTTTACTTCGTTGCTTCAATAAGGGTTTGATATTCACTAAAAAATCACTTATTTCTATCTGTTCAGTAGTAGTAAGCATAAAAAATAATGTATAAAAGTGGATTAATTTACCTAAGAGTATAAAATTCTTAACATCTTAGGTTTTCATATAAAACTGCTAGTTTTTAATCTTTAAAATCCTCTGAAACAAAGCATCGGAGGTTCAAGGAGAAAGTTTAAAAACGAGTATTTTTCTCAAGTATCAAAACTTTCTTCTGTTGAACACTCTCATAGCTCTGCCCACTGGTTGTTCATTATTAAGTAATATTATTAGGATTTCTATTGGTTCCAGCAACTGCAACGGTTCTATATTTTTCTAGAGAAACGGTACTTCCGAATTCGGTTAGTTCTTTGGGATTACCAGGATATACACTAACCATGTCTGGCACATATCTTGCTGCAAATCCAAGTCGCATATTATTCGTTTTTCCTAAATGCGAGTGAGAGGCGTGCATTAGAGTAGACCAAAAAACAATACTCTGTCCGGCCTTCATCTCCATCGATTTTGCCAACGACTCGTCAGGAACCCAATCAGGATCTTTTTGCAAATTTTGATAACGATATCCAAAAAAACCATCATGTATGGCATCGGGATTAAATTCTACCCCTTTACTCTCATCGTAAAACAATTCTTCATGCGTTCCAGGAATGAATCTAAGACAAGCCGTTTCTATAGTGGTATCTGTAAGAGCAGTCCATACCGTTATAGTACCTCCAAAATCTTCTTTACTAGGCCATAACAACTGTGGTTCACCACTAGAGAATTCAAAAGTATCTGCTTGATGCCAACTGGTTCCCTTATCCCCCGGATACTTCGGAAACCATTCTGATCGCCAGCAAAGCACATTTTCTCCTAATATATCAGTCAGTTTATCTACAATTTTTGGGTGTTTGATATGGTCTTTTAAAAAAGGTACATCTATATGACGATCATAATTTGCTCTATCATTTATCTCCGAAATATCCTCATTGAATTCATATATACTATCAGTTCGATCCAATAAACTGTATCTAAGTTTTTTTGTTATTTCTTTCATATCTTCTGAATCATACAAGGTAAACGGCCCTGCAAATCCATTTTTTCTGAATGCTTCGAGTTCTTCTTTACTAAATCCAAATTTTTTTGTTTGTGTCTCTACATTGTTCATAATACTACTTTTTGTGATTCCTGATTGATTGATTTTATTATAAGTGTTTCATATAGTTCAAGAGACAGACCTTCTTCGAAGTCACTCGCCTTTAGGTCAACAGAAAATTGTTTTCTGGTCTTAGATATTAATTCAATTAGGGATAATGATGTCCCCCCTTGATCAAAAAAATCTTCTTGTCGACAGATCTTATCGTTCTTTAATATGTCACTCCATAGTTTGTGACTCTTTACTACTAATTCTTCTGATTTCATATATTAATTATTTAATAGGATTAACTTAATTCTAATAGTTTTTTATGGTTCGTCTTTCCATTTATTGTCAAAGGAATTTTGTCGATTATCATAAACTCCGATGGAACCATGTAAAATGGAAGTAGGCTTTCTGCAAGGTTTTTCACCTCACTTAATATTTGGGATTCACTTTCTGCCGATACCTTGTCGAAAGGTTCTAGAAAACTTAACAATCTTGGATACGCAAAAGTATTATCTACAAAAACAATGGATCTCATAACCTTTGGATGAGACATTATAATACTCTCGATTCCTTCAAGTTCAATTCTATATCCATTAAATTTGACCTGACTATCAGCTCTTCCAAGACAATAGAGTTCTCCATTTTTTTCAAATGCTAGATCACCTGTTCTATAATACTTCACTGTTTTACCCAACACAATTTTCGAAATAAATTTCTTTTTGTTTAAATCAGCTCTGTTTAGATAACCGTCTGATAGACCTTCCCCCGATATATATAATTCACCTTGAGTTGCTATTTGGTCATCCTCTCCAATTAAAACCATATCTGAACCCGGAATTGCTTTACCCAATGGACTTAAATCAGTATTTTTAGTCAGATCCTTTGCATTTAAATATTTGAAAGATGTAAAAACAGTAGTTTCTGTAGTACCATATCCAGAGAATAATTTTGAGGAATCAGCATATTTATTGATCCATGGTTCAAGAAGCTTCAAATCTAATTTCTCGCCACCAAGAATTACATATCTCAAGGATTCTATCTTAGATTCTTTACTCTGATCAGTTTTTATTAAATTATAAAAAGCACTTGGAGTTTGATTTAAAACAGTAATTTTTTTGTCCGTTAGAAAACGACGAAAACGTGCTATATTTTTGGCAACATTATTTGAAACAATTTCTAATTTTCCTCCTAATAGTAGTGCACCCCATATTTCCCATACCGAAAAATCAAAAGCAAAAGAGTGAAATAAAGTCCAGATATCATCTTCATTGAAATCAAAGATCTTTGTCGAATTATGAAATAAGCTTACTACATTATCATGCTTTATTGGTACTGCTTTAGGTATTCCAGTAGTTCCAGAAGTGAAAATGGCATAGGCAAATTCATTCTTTTTATGAGGAGTGATTCCTTTGATAGACCCTTGAGTTGGCTCGCTAAAAGTATCCCTTTTTACCAATAATGTCTTTACATTTTTAATATCTATTGTCCTGTCGGTGATTAATAGTTTTAAATTTACTTCTGACAGACAAAGCTTAATTCTATCTATTGGATTATTTGATGGATCGATAGGAATGTAGGCAGCCCCAGCTTTAAGAATACCCAAAATAGAGATAATCATTTCCACTCCTCTATTCATTGATAAGCCTACATATTGGGTGTCTTCTTCTAAATTGTCTTTTACCAAATGGGCTATTACATTAGATTTCTGATCCAGCTCTTCATATGTTAAATCAAACCCGTTACATGAAATTGCAATTTTTTTCGGAAACTTTTTTACATTTATCTTGAAATGCTCTTCAAGTCTAGTATTGGAATTAAAAGAATATTGCATAATTTAAAATTTTATTGTTAATTATAGTGTATATGATGAATCTAAGGTTAGATGTGAGATGACATTTCGCCTTTAAAAAAGTTCGTAAAGTTTAGTTATGAATGGACAGTAAATTACGAACAACCTATATTGGTATTGGTTGGACTATATATAAAGCTAGGCCTAAAGGTTTGATAAGACTATTTCTCCATTAAGATTAAAACCCAACGCTTGTACTATCTTTTTATCAATATTTTACTTAGATAGGGACTATTATCGTCTAATTTCACTACCGATTTTCTTGTATCAATCCCTATTGAAGTATTGATTATCAAATTACAGCTGCTAACTACTTACAAGTACAGTGGAAAACAAATTATGAAACACTTATGTGTTGACAATTTTTGGTTAAACAATCATTGATATAAGTGGTAACGGCCTTCGTCTGATCCAATAGAAAGAAATGACCCCCATCAAAATATTCGATGGAACAATTTTTATTTGTATACTGCATCCATTCATTTGCCTCATGAGTAGTAACATCTTCATTCTTGCCTAAAAAAATTGATATGTCATGGTTAAGAACCAACATTTCCGATTTTTCAACAAAAGTATCTGCTATGTTAAAATCACTTTTAATTATAGGCATGAAAATATTTTTTATTTCTTGATTTTGAAAAAATTCTGTTGGAGTTATTCCTAATTCTTTAATTTCTTCTTCAAGTTGTATAATGCTCATCGTTGAATGAGGTACTGGTTCTCTGCTTTTGCAATTAGGAGCTCTTCTTCCCGAAAAAAAGGAATGAATAGGTGATGGTAATTTAAGGTCGTTTATTCTCTGTAGCACTTTATATGTTAAAATTGAACCCATACTATGTCCAAAAATCGCATAATCACAATCAATTATTTCATCTCTAATTTTCTCTACAACATCCTCAACAGCTTCTTCTACATTTAAATAAATGTTCTCTGTAATTCTTAAGCCTCTGCCCGACAGCTCTACCGGGTGTAATTCTATAGTTACATCTAAATCCCTATTCCATTTACTATAAATCGAGCAAGCGGATCCTCCAGCATATGGTAAACAGAAAAGTTTTATTTTTTTTTTCATTATTATACATCTTTTATTATTTGTTTTGAGTTTAATGATCTTAACGTATGTGAGACAATTCACGTAGACGGAGGTTATCATACGAAGCATATTCTTTTGAAATAGTTTGAATAAAACTTTCTTAGTAAAGCTTTTATCGTTGCCTGATTCTACATGCGAACCTGCTTAGGTTTTGTCTCATCTATACATAAGGGATGTAGGTACCCATAGACGAATCACGAAGTCCTAGAGCACGCTTCAGAGCCTAGCAGCAAAATTTTTACTGCCACAAAAACGATCTATAGGATGATCATAAAAATTCTGGATATTCTATGTCTTCGCTAAACAAATTCGAGAAACAACAAAGACTAAGAATAACTAAGCAGCACTAGCAATCAACACATTATCTATATCTGCATGTTCTATTTTATTGTGCTCCTTTCTTCCGAAACTCAAATAACGGCCTAACCCTAAAATATAATTAAAACTGGTGAACAATAATAACGCATGGTATATCAAGGCTTCCATTCTCATATCATAGTTAATAATCCAAGAAATCATACAAACTACTATGGGTACAAAACCAAATAAAATATAGAACCATTTACTGCGAACAAAATCTTTTTTAGGAACTTTCTTATCCACTCCTTTGGAAGTAACGTCCCATCCTTGAGGTATTGAAAGTGCGAAGTTAAATGTACTTTTCAATTGTGTGGCTACAATAAACATGTCAATAAAGAGAAAACCAACATACAAATATTTCATTTTCTTAAAAACGGATATTTTTTGTGGTCTTTGAAATTTAAAATAACTTACTGTTGCCGCAATGATTTGAGGGCACAAAAAGCCTAAAAAAACGAAAACATTGGTTGCCCAACCCTGAAAAAATAGTTGAAAAAAGAAAACTAAAGGGTAAAAGAGTCCTAAGGCAATATGATTAAAAATATGAAATGAAATATCAACCTTCTCTATTAGGTTCGCCTTTTTAGTGTAAATTTTTCTAAAATATTTAAACAATACTTGACTTGTTCCATAATTCCATCGGGACCACATGCTTTCTAATGCTTTCAGCGAGTTCGGTATCCATTCTCCAGTCTCAATACTCAAAGATTTTCCATAATAACCTTTATCATAAATTTCAACAGATTTAAGAATATCTTCTGTGATCATTACGTGTCCTTTATAATAATTCGTCCAATCTCCAACCTGATCTAATATTTCTTTCCTCAACATTCCATTATGTCCAACAAATACTTTGTATCCTCCATACCCTCTACTTGTCAATCTTAACCTGTTCAAATCTTGAGAAATCCCTATAGCTTGTGTAAGATCATTAAAATGATTGTTCGTTGATTTTAATGCATACTGAATAAACCCTAATTTACTATCGGCTTCGAATTCTGCTACGGATCTTTGCAGTAAATCTTTATCTGCTGGCAAGGTAGAGTCTACATCAAGAATAACAACATACTCTCCTTCTTCTATCTTTTTAACAGCTACATCCAAATTCCCTGGCTTTAATTTACTTCTTTCTTCATTATAGAAAAACTTAGCTGTAATATTCTCATCAGGGAAATGAGACTTAAAATTAGTTACGTAATTCTTCCAATTCCTAAAATCTTCGGTTAAGCATTTAGAAGAGTTATCTACTACAATGATTTCTTTTTTTCCATTATATGAACAATTAACTGCAGAATCAAAAGTCATCTTAGCCACATTAAATGGTTCATTATATGAGGGTATAATAAAAGTAATTGTAGGAAGTTCTTTTTCTTTATTTAATTTCGGTTTATAATCATATTCACTACTAAAAGACAAGAGTTTGAGGTCATAGAGTATTTGATACACTGTATTCCAAATAATGAGTCCTACACAAACCTCTACTAGTAGAATGATATATAAAGGTTGTGTTCGTATCGTAGAATATATGCCCAGCAAACAAGCTGCAGAAATAATAAGACTAAGCCATAACTGGGTCTTGCTTACAAAGTATTTGTGAATTAATTTTCTTTTATTTGGTTCTGATTGATCCATAATTGTTTTTATTTAAAAAGTTTTAGACATTATTATGAAAGCATTATTTTTTTAATACTTTTTGATTAAATTGTACGAGTTATCTTTTTTAACACATTAACTTGAAGGTGTATAAAAGCATATTAATTCATGCTCCGAATACTACTTAAAACAGTAATACTTATACTTTAGGCAGTACTTAATTTTTGTTTTTTGTAGTTAATTGAAATGACCTATTATCCAAAAAATTAATTATTAAGTGTTCATTCATTTTAACAATGGTTAACTATATTACTCATAAGCAACTGTCATTTAGACGCATAGGCAAAAACTATAAAAAAAGTGTATCCATGTTACTAAAAAAGAACATATGTGAATTATGCTTCATTTAAAATGATAGCTTTGGGTATATGCTATATCCAAAGTCTTTTAAAAAGTGTATTCATTGTTATAAGATGTATTTTCTTACTTTGAAAATTTTAAAGTTTGTTTGAATAAAAAAGGAAATGAAAAGAATCGCGGAATTAGTACATTGATTAAAATAAAATAGAATAAGATTCTTAATGAATTTCATCAACATCGATCCAATTTTTAATTTTAGTATCCAGAGTTGAAATACTAGCTTTTATAATTTTTAAATATTCTTTACAAATATTCGAAATTTGTGTTTTACTAATTAACTCTCTATTATAATCACAGGTAATTTCCATTCCATTTTTATAAACCCCCACACCAAAGTTAATATCTAGAGAGGGTTTCGGAATGTCCCCATGATATGGTTCGAAATCTACTAGTTGATGCTCTGCATTATTAAAGTTATTTCCTACATTAATTTGGGCTGATACTAATCGATCCCAATCTAAATTTAAATCAGAGGTAAAAGGTTGGTAATGCACATGATCCATAGCCTCTGTTGCTACTTTTCTACAATGAAACAATAGGTCTTTAAACGTCTGGTCTCTATTTAATTTCACTCTAGAAATAAGCATTCCTCCAAACCATCCTACTATTTTTTGAAAGTCTTCATTACTTCTTGTTGAAAAAGGGGAGAAGAAAACAAAATCATTTTGGTCACTTATTTTAGTAAAAAGAATGGAAAAAGTTGCTAGTAAGAAATTAAATAAACTTACATTACAATCAATTATTAAATTTTGTATTCCATTTGATATTTCTTTTGAAATCGTACTTCTAAAGATACCACCTGCATAAGTATCGGTTTCAGAATTTAGTAAAGGCTGTACTATTGGAATTTTCGACTCTTTTACACTCAGCAATTTATCCGGTTCTATATGGAACTTTGGCGGAATCTCTTTAAACAGATTACGATAAAATGATTTATGATATGACAATTTATCTCCTTTGTAATGCTGATTATTATATGCTACATAATCCTTAAATTGTAACTTAAGAGGTTCGAATGGATTAGAAATCCCCTTACTATAACAATCATAAAGTGTAAAAAGTTCGTTATTTATTATAGTAGTAGCTTGACCATCATAAATCATATGATCCATAAGAAAAGTAAAATAATATTTATCCTTATCATATTTAATTAATTGGCATTTAAATGCTCTTTCATTTTTAAAATCGAAGATATGATTACTCAACTCTTCTATCATATGTCTTATAGTCCCCTCTTTTTTTTCTTGAGCTATTGAACTGATATCGATAACAGACACATTGGATTCGAATGTATCCGGAGGATATATTTGTTGTAATATTACACCTTCTTTATCTAAGTACAATGTCCGAAGATTTTCATGTCTTTCGACCAATGTGTCCATTGCTTCAAAAAATGCTTTTACATTAATATTATCTAGTTTTTTGTGTAGCAAAAATTGTAGTCTTTCATACTCAGAAGCATTATACGTTTTTTCATATCTCAATTTTTGAATATCCAACACATCATACTGGCCTTCTTCATAGATTATATGATCTTGTTGCCTATTGAACTCAGGTGGCTTCAATATGTCTTCGATAATTGATTCCGTATGTTTTTTCGTCTTTTTTATAGATTCGAAAAAATCCAAAATCTCTTGTTTTTTTGCAGTTAACTCCGCCACTATTGCAGCCGTAATAGCTCCATCCGATGCTTTTACTGCAATACGTCCATCTTGAATATGAATAATAATATTCTTACTTCGTAAATTACTAATGTATTTATCTATTTTCATGAAATTAACTTATTGGCTTGAGGTATATCATTTTTTTATGCCTCAATATGATACTCAAAGTATTGGCGTTTTAATCGGTATTATTTAAAAAGTATTTATATCAATAGTTTTATATTCTCCTTACTATCCTCCAAATTAGTTTCCATTTGCAAAACAGTAATAATGTAATCTGAGATGTTCTTGATGGTTTGTCTTTCAAAAACTTCACTTATAGTAACATCTACTTCAAAAACTTTAAAAATTGAATTAACAAGAGTAATCACTTTTAAAGAATGGCCTCCTAATTCGAAAAAGCTTGTTTCTACGCTAATTCTATCTTTTTGAATACCCAAAATAGTTGACCATATTTCTACTAATTTTTCTTCTGTTTCATTGGATGGATCTACGTGGGTAGTCGATCTTACTATTTCTGGTTTAGGTAGAGAACCTTTATCCAGTTTTCCATTTGATGTTAATGGAACTTCATCCAGTTTCACGAAATAAGATGGAATCATGTATTCTGATAAGTTCTCTTTTAAATAACCTTTTAGTACATCAATACTCAATGACTCTTTTTGATTAGATAAATAATATGCTATTATATGTGGTGTTTCATTATATTCTTGTAACAAAACGATAGCTGTTTCTATTGCTGGATGATTAGATAAATTATATTCTATTTCTCCTAACTCAATTCTATTCCCTCTGAGTTTTATTTGATTGTCTACTCTACCCAAAAACTCTATATTTCCATCTGGAAGCCATCGAGCAAAATCTCCTGTTTTATATAATTTATAATCACTGTTTGGGTTAAATGGATCTTTTATGAATTTTTCAGATGTTAATTCTGGCTTGTTAAGATAGCCCCTTGCTACTTGAACCCCACCAATTAATAATTCTCCCTTAACTCCTATTGGTTGTATTTCGTTTTGACTATTTACTATATAAATATTTGTATTTCCAATAGGTTTTCCTATAGGAACTTTATTTGCAGTATGGTCACTTATATTTATTGAAGTAACAGCAATTGCTGCTTCGGTTGGTCCATATGTATTATATAATTGAACATTAGGTAATTTAACCTTAAAATCTCTTACTGTTGATAATTTCAATTCTTCTCCTATTGTAATGATCCTAAGGAGTTTACCTTGATTAAAGTTGTCCATACTCATGAGAAAAACAGTTAACATAGACGGCACAAAAGTTGCTAAAGTTATATGCTCATCATTAATTATTTTCTCTATATATTTGGGATCTTTATGTCCTTCTGGTTTTGCAAAAACTATTCTTGCTCCAGAAATAATTGGGAGTATTAATTCCCAAACTGAAACATCAAAACAGAAATTTGTTTTTTGTAAAATATGGTCTTTATCATTAACTTCAAAATGATTCTTCATCCATAACAAGTTATTGCAGACTCCCCCATGATTATTCATCACTCCTTTTGGTTTCCCAGTCGTTCCTGAAGTATAAAAAACATACGCTAAAGAAGTACTTTTTACTTTAATAGTTGGTGATAGTTTACTACAATTACTGTAATTCGAAACATCGTCTAATAAAATTTTTGATATTTTAAATTTACTATCATACTGAGATTGAGTCAATATAAAAGGAGATTTAATATCATTTAAAATATAATCTATGCGTTTTTGAACGTATGTAGGATCAATTGGAACATAAGCCCCTCCAGCTTTAAGAATTCCTAAAATTCCCACTATCATTTCTAATGACCTATCTACAGAAATAGGAACCATCGTTTCATCGGTAACTCCCAAATCAATAAGTCTGTGGGCTAATTGATTTGAAACCTCATCAAGTTCTTTATATGTTAGGCATGCATCTCCAAAAGTCACCGCAGGATGGTCTGGTAATTCTTCAACCTGTTTTTTGAAAAGGTCTAAAATTGTAGTATTGCTTTCAAATGAAACTTCTGCAGTATTAAATTCCTTGGTTAACTTAGAGTACTCGCCTTTAACTAAAATATTATCTGCTTTTTGTATTCCATCAACATTTTTTACAATCTCTTCTAATGTATTTTTAACATAACTATATAATCTGTCAGACTCATCTGCTTCTAAAAAAGCTGAAGAATAAATCAAATTAAACACAAATCCTTCACTCTGAGCATATATCGATAAGTTCAAAGGTGTATTTTCATTTAAGTAAGCCTTGGTATCTTCTGTTGATTTTTCTACAAAATCATCCTTTTCATTTTCAATTTCATTATAAGGCCTAAAATCAATATAATTTAGTTTTACATCAAAAACAGGATTTTTATCATTAGTTTTTTCATCAATAAATTCTAAGATCTTATAGAATGGAATACATTCATGATGTTTTAAATCTATTAATTTATCATCTATAAAGGTTATGTACTCTTTCCAAGGTAAACCTTCCTGGATTTTCACTCTAAATGGAACCGTATTTAAAAAGCAGCCTACCAATTCTTCCCCATCTGAAATTAAAGGTCTTGTGTTTGAAGAAATCCCAATTGTTAGGTCATTCTCATATGTCATTCTTTTCAAAGAAAATATAAATGCAGCATAGCAAACATGTTTAAAACTCACGTTCAAATTCTCCGCAACCCCTTCTAATTTTTTTCGGAATTCTTTTCCTAAATCATAATTCTTAGTAATAATTTCATTCTGTTGACCAGTAGGCCTTAACTCAAACCTCTTATAATCCTCTAATTCTTTTCTCCAATAGTCTTTACTCAATTCATTTTTAGAAGCTATTAGTTCTGCTATTATTTGATCTCTATATCCACCTCGAATTGGCTTTGGAGTATACGTTGGGTTTTTAATAAGATGATAATAAACGTTGTTTAAATCTCTTAAAAAGACTGCCAAACTCCAACCATCAATCAATGAATGATTAAAATCAAATAACAAATATTGATAATTTTCACGCACTTTGATGATATGCATTCTCCAGATTAGAGACATCGAAAGTTCTGTCTGCTTTAATTTTTCCTCTTCACATTTTTTCGAAATAAAGTCCTTTTGTTCCTGAGTGTCTAAATGACATATATCGATAAACTTCAAATCTGGCTCTATTTCTTTCAAAATAATATGAGTTAGATTATTTAAATCATATATTTTTCTCAGCTCTTCATGTTTATTACATAATAATTTCAATGCAGATTTATAAGTATCTAGATTAAAGCTATCTATAGGAAGAGCATATATATTTTGCTCGTGATATAAGACATCATTGGCATTTTCTGGATTACTTAATAACGAATGATAGACCATTCCCTTTTCTATCCCACTCATGGGATAAACAGCTTCATAAGAATCTAAAAACTCATTATTCTTTTTATAAGCTCCCTGAAACAAACGTAGTTCTTCTTCTGCCTCTTTTTTCCAAATTTCATGTTTCAAACCTTCTTCAGATTTAAGAACGCTTGTTAACTTTTTGACTGTTGGATGTGAATAAAGATCTGCTATAGCTAAAGAAGACGATAAGCTCTCATTCATTCTAGATATCAATCCAATTGCTTTCAAAGAATCCCCTCCCAAAGTAAAAAAGTTATCTGATATTCCAACCTTATCAACCTCTAGGCATTCTTGCCAAATCTTGCATATTAGAATTTCTTCTTCATTTGTTGGAGCTAAATAAGTTTTTTCAGATATACCTATTGTAGGCCTTGGAAGTTTAGAAAAATCAATTTTATTATTGGATGTAAATGGAATTTCTTTGATTTTAACGTAATATGAGGGTATCATATAATGCGGCAACTTAGTCTCTAGATATGATCTCAACGTAGCAACTTCTAATTGCTTTTCTCCAATATAATATGCACATAAAAAAGGTTCTTCTTTTTCGGATTTGGTCATGTTAATAACGACATCATTAATTAATTCATGCTGAATTAAATGAGATTCTATTTCTTTTAATTCAATTCTAAATCCTTTTAGCTGCACTTGTCTGTCAATACGCCCCTTATACTCCAAATCTCCATTAGGTAGTAGTATTGCCAAATCTCCAGTTCTATAGAGGCGATCTCCTTTCTTAATTGGATTATCTATAAAACGTGAATTCGTAAGTTCTGGATTATTCATATACCCTCTTGCTACACCTTCACCTCCTACATAGATTTCACCAATAACTCCATTAGGTACCTGCTTCATAGTATGATCCAATAGATACAGTGATCCCGTAGCAATTGATTTTCCAATATTGCCTATGTTATTTTCTATTTCATAATCTCCAATTTCCTTATAAGTTCCATGTACAGTAATCTCAGTGATACCATACATATTGATCATTTTTGTCATTGGATGAAGCGCTTTCCATCTTTTCAATTTTATTGGAGCTAGTGCCTCACCTCCAAATATTACATATCGTATTTCGGGTAATACCACTCCTTTATTTTCACAAACTTTATTTAATGAATAGAAGGCTGTAGGTGTTTGATTAAGTACAGTGACCTTATTCTTTTGTACTATTTCCAAGTACTTTGAAGGGTCTCTAGCATCTTCTTGAGAAACTATGACCAATTTACCTCCATAAAGCAACGACCCGTACATTTCCCATACAGTAAAATCAAAACAATGATTGTGAAACATAGTCCAAACATCATCTTCTCCAAAATCAAATTGAAATTCTTCGTTAAAAAGTAGACGAACCACATTCTTATGTTCTACCTCAACACCTTTAGGTTTACCTGTGGTTCCAGAGGTATAAATAACATAACAAAGATCCTCCGGATGATTATTTTTTGGTAAGTTAGAAATATCCAAAAATGAATCTGCTTCTATAACATTAATGACCTCTAATTCTTTTTCACTAACTAATTCGGCATATTCTTCTGAGATCAGGATCCATTTTAATTGACTATTTTCGATGATATAATCTATCCGATCTTGTGGGTAAGTAACATCCATAGGAACATAAGCCCCTCCAGCTTTCAGGATCCCTAGCATGCTTATTACTACTTGCATGTTTTTTTCCATCAAAACACCTACAGCATTGTTAGACCCTACTCCTTTGGCACGTAACATCCTAGCCACTTTATTAGCGTTTTGGTTTACTTCACCATAGGTCATAGATTCTTCACCAAATATCAAGGCTACACTATCTGGAGCTTTTTCTACTTGACGCTCGAATAAATCGACCAAAGTAACACCTTTTGGAAAGTTTACACTGGTAAAGTCATTCAGCTTTATTAATTCATTACTAGAATTTTGATCAAGAAGAGAAATCTGACCTAAACTAATTGACTCATTGAGGGATACTTGATCAATAATATGTACAAAGTAATCAAAGAATTGTTCAATAGTTTTTTCCTTGAACAATTGTGTATTATACTCGAATGTACACACAATTTCATCTTCTTTCTCAATAAAATACATACTCAGATCAAACTTAGCAGTAGCTTTTTCAAAGGCTAAAGGTTGTACACTTAAGGAACCTACTTTGAACTCTTCATTTTTTGCAAAATTTACTAGTGAAATTAATGTATTAAATAATTTATTATTCCCTTCATTCTTTTTTACCCCAAGGGCTTCTGTAAGAGATTCGTATGGGTATTCTTGATTATCAAAACTATTTATAACTCCTGTACTAACCTCTTTTAGGTACTCATTAAACTGCAAGTTCTCTGATGCTTGCATACGAATTGCAACAGTATTTACAAACATTCCTACAATGTTTTCAATACTCCAGTGTCTTCTTCCAGCTACAGGAGTTCCTACTAAAACATCATTATCTCCAGTAAGTTTTGCTTGTAAAACACCATATAAACCTGTAAGTAAATTAAATAATGAAACATTATACTTTTTAATTAGCTTTTCTAAGATGTTTTTTCTCTCTTTTGATATTGAAAAATTTGCATATGCACCTTCGAATGATGTTTTATTTTGATCTTTAAAATCTATTGGTAACATTGCATTATTAGAATAGCCTTCTAACTGCTTAATCCAAAAATCTTTCTGATCATTTAATATCTTTTGATAGTCTTCTCCATAATACCATGTTGCATAGTCAATATAATTAAGTTCTAATTCTGGTAATTTGATATCTTGATACAAAGCAAATAAATCTTGCATAAAAACTTTCATTGAAATACCGTCAAAAACAATGTGATGTATATCAACCAATAAAACAAATTGATCTTTATCAAGTTTTAAGAGTTTCGCTCGTATTAATGGCGCCTTATCCAATTCAAAAGAACATGAGAAGTCCCGTTTTATTTTTTCTAATTCTTCTTCGGCACATGAACTATACGCTAATTTAAAGTCATAATTTTCTATAATTTTCTGAATAGGTTCATGATTTTCATCTAAAACAAAATACGTTCTCAAACTTTCGTGTCTTTGAATTAATTGGACGAATGCTTTTTGAAGTTGCTTGACATCTAATGCTCCTCTCAATTCATAGGCAAAGGGAATATTATATACGTTAGTACCTTTTGTTACCTCCTCAGCTAAAAACATTCTTAGTTGAGATGGTGTCAATTTGGAAAAATCACTATTAACTCTTGGAATCTCCTGAAGGGTATTGCTTTTTCTTTTACTCTTTTCTACATAATCGATCAGCGCTAACTTATTCTTCTTTATATCTTTTAATAAAGAATCATTAGTAAAATCTTTTGGTATTTTCAACTTTAAATTATCTCTATTAATGTCGATACGAATACCGGATTTTTTTATTTCCAATAGTAAATTTTCCATCTTGCATAATGTTTTATAATAAAACCGTCTTGTTCAAAAACAAGAAAGCCTTGACAACTCCTAAGTCAATGTATTAAGAGTAGTCACATTGTGATTTGTAATTAAATTTCATGAAGTATCTTAAACCAAAAACTAACAATAAGTAAATATTGACTTGAACGTTTATTTAAGATAGTTTGGTAAAAACAGAGCTTGACTACCTTTTATATACAAAAAACTTTTCTAGTTTTTGATCAACCGATAAAAAGTAAAATGACTTTTGACTTTCTCTTAGCATCATATAATTGTTTCTCTATATTCGGTCTCTTTTTTATTATCGTCATTTACCCATAGGTCTAACTCAATTAATTCTGATAAACCTCGTATGGTCTTCAATCTAAATACCTCTTGTAATTCTAGTAGAATCCCATAGTTTTTATTGATAGCTGTAAGCAATTGTATGGCAATAAGTGAATTTCCTCCTAGCATAAAAAAATCATCTAATACGCCAATTTTATCCTCATCGATGTTTAATGTTTCTGACCAAATTTGGGTGAGCTGTTTTTCTAGATCATTGGATGGAGCAATATAACTATCATCACCTTTCACTTCAGGTTGAAGAAGTTCTTCGGTATCTATTTTGCCATTAATAGTAAGTGGAAATTCATCTAACTGCATCCAATATTTTGGAATCATGTACTCTGGTAACAATTTCCCTAAATCTTGTTCAATTGGCACCTTGCTTAATGCTACATCCATAATGACAAAACCTACTAATTCTCGCTCTCCTCCAGACCCCTCACGCAAAGTTACATGGCAGTTTCTAACGTAATCAATAGAAGATAATGCTCCTTCAATCTCACCTAATTCGATACGGTACCCTCTTAACTTTATTTGATTATCTTTCCTTCCATGAAAAATAATAAGTCCGTTAGAGGTCCATTCTCCTAAATCTCCTGTATTGTAATACTTTTTGGCAGTATCATTAGGTAAAGTAGTAAAACTTTTCTCTGTAAGAACTGGGTTATTCAAGTAGCCTCTAGCAACAGCTTTCCCTGTAACGTAAATAGTCCCTTTAACACCGACAGGAACTTGTTTGAGATCGGTATCCAAAATCACCATTTCTGTATTGGCAATAGGTTTTCCTATCGGAATATTAGTTAGACCCTCATCATCCCTAAAGACTTCATATGTAGACACACAAACCGCACACTCTGTTGGTCCATATGCATTAAAATATCGAATTCCACTTTTAATTACCTCAATAGCTTTTTTGGTATTTGGCGATTCTCCCGCTGTAGTAATGATACGTAATGAAGTTAATTTTTCTAATGGTAATGTTTCAAGATAAGTGGGAGGTAACGTAACTATAGTAGTTCTTGTTTCGGACAATAGTGAACAAAAACGATTAGTATCGTTAATCACACCATCTTCTGGTATTACTAGTGTTGCTCCACTATAGAGTGCCATCATAATTTCATAAACCGAAGCATCAAACCCTATGGAAGCAAACCATAAAATAGTGTCCCTATCATTAACGTTAAGCTGCTTCACAATATCCGTTGACATATTGACATTACTACCATGTTCAATCATCACGCCTTTAGGCTTACCTGTAGAACCTGAAGTATAAATCACATATGCTAAATCATCAGAAGATATGGCTATATCAAGATTCTTTTTTTCTTTATCAAAAATTACGGTTTCATAATTTATTTTACGATCAAGAGTTATCTTTTCTGAACAACTCTTATCCTCAGTAATTAAAGCTTTTAATCCACTATTTTTAATGATATAATTTATCCTTTCTACCGGATAACTTGTATCTATCGGTAAATATGCAGCTCCTAACTTTAGGATAGCAAGAATGGATACTATTGCAGCATCCGATTTTGGTAATAAAACCCCTATAATATCTCCTCTAGTAATATCAAATTCTTGTTGCAGGTTTCTAGCCAATTGGTTCACCTTTTGATTTAAATCATCATATGTATATGTTAGTGCTCCATACTTAATTGCAGTTGCCAAAGGTGTAGCTATTACTTGTCTTTCGAATGTACTTACAATTGTATTTTCCTCTTGATTTAAATTATTCATAGGGCTAAATGAATTTAATAGTTGATTTTCTTTCTCCTCAAGTATATTAATATCAGCAATCTTTATTGTTCGATCCTTGCAAACTGCTTTAATAATATTATTAAAATAACTCATGAATCTTTCGACTGTATTTTCTTTGAAAAGTTGTCTCGCATATTCCATGAGGATATAATTATCTTCTTCTCTCTCAACGACAATCATGTTAAGATCAAATTTGGATTGATTATATTTTATAGTATAAGGTTCAATAACAAGACCTGAAAGATTCATAATATTAACATCTTGCTTCATAAAGTTAAAACTTACATCAAATAGAGGGTTTCGTCTTAAATCTCTTTCTAAATGAAGTTCATCTACAAAATCTTGATATGGATATAGCTGATGATCAAAATCTCTAACGCTCCCTTTTTGCACTTGTTGAACAAATTCGTTAAAAGTCATATCTCCTTGGAGTTGATTTCGGATAGGTAATGTATTAATGAAAACACCTGTCATACTTTCTAAATCATGGTGAGGTCTTCCGGCTACAGGAGAACCTACAACAATATCCTTTTGATTAGATAACTTATAGAGTAATATGTTATACATTGACAAGAACAAATTATATAAGGTCAAACCTTCACTCAAAGCAATTAATTTTAATTGTTGAACCTTTGCCTGATCTATTTTAATTAGAACGTTTCCTCCTTGGTCACTATTCCTAGTAGACCTCGCAAAATCGTAAGGTAATTCTAACACTGGTAAGTTATTCGAAAATTTATCTAACCAATATTCTTTATGTTTTTTAATTTCCTCCTGTTGCTCCTCTTCATTTTGCCACATCACAAAATCTTTATATTGAACTCGAAGTTCTGGAAGGTTTTCACCATTATAAATTGAAGAAAAATCCTTTAAAATAATAGCATTTGTTACTTCATCTGAGATGATGTGATGACAATCCATGATCATTACATGTTCTTGACTGGAAACCTCTACAACTCCTACTCTTAATAAAGGGGCACTACGTAAGTCAAAAGGTTTTGTAAAACTTTTAATTACTCCATCAACATCATCATCAGGATCCAAATAATCAATTGAAAAATCAACTTCAGGCATAATTCGTTGTAAAAGTTCTCCTTCTACAAATACAAATTCGGTTCTTAAGCTATCATGATGATTAATTAGCTTGACAAAAGATTCTTCTAATTTTTGTTTATCTAATACTCCTTTTAATGTAATTGTAATTGGAACATTATAGGATAATGATTCTTTATCAAACTCGTGTGCAAAATACATTCGTTTTTGTGAGGAGGACAATGGGTAATATTCCATGGGTTCTGAAACCGGAATATGAGAATGAACTGTAGTAACCGATTGAGAAACGAGATTACCTAATTTACTTATAGATGGATTTTCTATGATTTGTTTTATTGAAACCTTTACACCTAGTTCTTTTTTAATACCATTCGCGAGATAAACCATTTTAAGAGAATGTCCTCCCAACTCCATAAAATTACTGTTACTACCAATTTTATTCGAATCAAGGTTTAAAACCTGCGCATAAATTGCTACTAATTTTCGTTCTACATCATTGAAAGGGGCAATAACATCTTGATTATCAAGTATAATTTTATAATCTGGCAACGCTTTATAATCTACTTTCCCATTTACGGTAAGTCCAAATTCTTCTACATATACATAGTAGCTAGGAATCATATAATCGGGCAAAAACTTTCCTGAATAAGCTCTTAATTCAGAAATTTCTATCTTGTCTGATGCTTGATAATAAGCAACGAGATACTTTTCACTCTCTGATTCTTTAACAAGTATAACCGCATGTTTAATAGCTGGATGCATATTCAACTGCTTTTCAATTTCATCTAATTCTATTCGATACCCTCGTATCTTAACTTGGTTATCTTTCCTTCCATGAAATTCTAAGTTACCATCGGGCAACCATTTTACCATGTCTCCCGTTCGATACACTCGATGCTCTTGAGGTATCCAATCCGATGTAAACTTTTCTGTAGTAAGAGATTGATCACCTACATATCTCTGGGCTAATCCATCCCCTGCGATACAAAGTTCTCCTATCACACCAACAGGTACCAATGCTCCATTGCTATTAGTGACATAGGCACGCTCGTTAGGCAAAGGTTTTCCTATGGGAATGTTTCTTAAGCTTCTAATTTTTTTGGGATCTATTTTAAAACAAGTGGAATCCACACAGGTCTCCGTTGGTCCATAAAAATTATATAATTGTGTTTTTTCACCTAAACTTGAATAAAAAGTACTAACTAAATCTTTAGATAATATTTCTCCTGCTAATAACCAGCTAGATAAACTTTCTAATCTAGATTGATGATCCAAGGAATTTAAGAATAATCTTAAATGAGTTGGTGTTCCATCGGATACATCTATTCTATTTTCATTAAAGAATGATAATAGTTTAGCCCCGTCTTTTCTACTTGCATCATTAGCTATATAGAGACTATGTCCTTGTAATAGTGCTCCAAAAATCTGTTGACCTGAAGCATCAAAAGCATAGGATGCCAATAGTGCTACCCTCAACACTTTTGTCCCATATGCATTATAAACTTTCTTTTCTAAACCTTTAACCAAGTTTACCACATTCCTGTGATTGATCATTACTCCTTTAGGTTTGCCCGTAGAGCCCGAAGTAAAAATGCAATAAGCAAGATCTGTAGGCTCTGTTTTAAAGGTAATTCTTTCAGTGCTTTGAGAATGTATTTTTGATGCATCAATAGACTGGACAGGAAGGTATGCAGAATACGCCTCTAGATGACGTTCATGCGTCAGTAAAAAAGTAGCGCTACTCTGATCTAACATATAGCGTACACGTTCTTCTGGAAGTGTCGGATCTAATGGTAAATATCCGGCCCCTACTTTTAAAGCTCCCCACATCCCAACAATCATATCCATAGAGCGGTCAATAAGTAGACCCACTACATTTGGAATCACACCTTCAGAAATCAAATAATTAGCTACTTTATTTGACTGGTCATCTAACTCTTTGTATGTTAGTGCTTCTCCTTCGTAGGAAATTGCTATCCGGTCTGGATGTTTTGATACATTTTCCTCCAATATTGAAACCAAACTACTTTCTTTTTCAAAAGGCAATGTTGTATCATTAAATTCATATAATTGTTGATCCACTTCCTTCTGAGATAAGATATTTATTTCATCGATTAAGATGGTTTCATTAACCAAAATTTGATCTATAATCCTTTTCAAATACGACATAAAACGAACTACAGTATCTTCTTTAAATAGTTCATCTCTATAGGTAAAGTTTAATTTTAATTTATCCTCAAAATTCAATACTGTAAGTATGAGATCAAATTGTGCAGAGGGAAATAAATTTTCATATAATTTTGCTTTTAATTCTGAATCATTAGAAATACAATCATCTGTAATAGAATGATATGCCAAAAACACATCAAACAACGTACTTCTTCCCGAAACTCTCTCTACATTTAGCGCATTCATCAAATCGTCATATGGATATAATTGATGCTCTAAGTCTTTTGAACTGTTATGCTTTACTTGCTGTAAAAATTCTCTAAAAGTAAATTTTCCTTCAAGATTATTTCTTAAAGCTAATGTATTGATGAATACGCCTGCTATGGATTCTAAATCAATATGTGATCTTCCCGCAACGGATGTTCCAATTACGATATCCTTTTGGTCAGACAATTTATATAATAACAAATTATACAATGCCAAAACCAACGTATACATTGTTACCCCCTCAGATTGAGTAATATTATTTAATTTGTCGGCATAATTTTTAGCTAATTCAATGGCATGATTTTTTCCTAAAACATTGAATTCTTTAGGTCTAGGATAATCATAAGGTAATTCGAGTGTAGAAGTTTCTTTAGAGAATCGCTCTAACCAATACTTCTTATGCTCTTCTATTTCTTTTTGATGTTCTTCTCCATGTTCCCAAATTACATAGTCCTTATACTGAATTCTAAGGTCTGGTAAATTCTCGTCATTATATAGTGAAATAAGCTCCTTTAATAGTATAGAATTAGTAATTCCATCGGAAATAATATGATGCGTATCTATGATGAGAATATGTTCCGTATCCGAAATACATTTAAGGCCAGCTCTAAATAAGGGGGCTTCGTTTAAATTAAAGGGTTGTACAAAATATTTTAAAACTTCTTCTAAGTCTTTTCCATTCTCCAGTGTACGTATATCAAATTCTATCTCTGGCAGAATACGTTGCATCAATTCTCCATCAAAAAACTCAAATATTGTTCTTAAATTTTCATGACGTTGAATAAGTATATTTAAAACAAGTTTCAATTTTTCTTTATCCAATTGCCCATTTAAAATATAAATCATAGGAACATTATATCCTATAGAATCTTTATCATATTCATAAGAATAATACATTCTTTTTTGAGAAGACGATAAAGGATAGTGTGTTCTTATTTCAGATATCGGAATTGATATATGATCAACATTTGATGAAGTTGAAATAAAATTTTGTAAATCTACTATGGTAGGATTAGCAATGATATCACTTGGCGACATCTTAATAGCAAACTCTTTATGTATTCTACTTATTAAAAAAAGTACATTCAAAGAATATCCTCCAAAATTAAAAAAGCTACGATTGATACTAATTATTTCTGGGTTGATATTCAATACATCAGCCCAAACACCAACTAGTCTATGCTCGATTTCATTATTTGGAGCCATATATCCTTCTTCAATTACTGTTGGTTCAGGAAGTACTTTTCGATTTACTTTACCATTGGATGTAAGAGGAAATTCCTTTAAATAAACAAATAATGAAGGTAGCATATAATCTGGAAAATGTGCAGATAAATACGCTCTTAATTTTGAATTTTCAATAGGGTCTTTTGACGTATAATACGCTACTATATGCTCTTCTCCTTCAATTTCTTTGACCAATACGACACTGCCATTTACTGCATTAAATGTATCTAATTGAAGTTCTATATGTGATAACTCTATTCGAAATCCTTTTAACGTTACCTGATAATCCTCTCTACCGACAAATTCTAAATTACCATCAGGTAACCATTTTACCAAATCACCTGTCTTAAAGATACGTGACCCAGATTCGAATGGATTAGCAATGAACTTAGAAGCTGTCTTCTCCTGATCTCCTATATATCCAATTGATAAACGATCTCCTCCAATATGAAGTTCACCAGTAATTCCTATTCCACATAAATTGTTGGAAGAATCTAATACATACGTTTTTGTATTGGATACCGGTTTTCCAATTGGAATATTCTGTTTTGGTCTTTCATTAATCGGATAATATGTCGTATAAACTGTATTTTCAACAGAACCATAACAATTAATCATTTTATCTGGTCCTAATAGATCATAAGCTTTTTGCACATGCTCTATAGAAGCTCTTTCACCTCCAAAAAGCAATTTTCGCAATGATACCAATCCTTCGATTTCTGTATCAACAAAAACATTAAATATAGCTGTTGTGAAAAAAGCTACGCTTATTTCATTTTCTTTAATAAAAGTTGATAAACTTTTCAAATCTGAAGTAGATCGTTTATCAATTACATATAAGGTGGCTCCATTAAGTAAGCTACAAAATATATCAGATACAGCGCCATTAAAAGCTATATTTGACCATTGTAATACGTTATCTTTTGACTTAATGGACAAAGCTCCACTCTGTTTCACTAGGCTCACAACGTTTTGATGATGTATTACAACGCCTTTAGGATTTTCTGTACTTCCTGGAGTATACATTACATATGCTACATCATTGAAATTTGTTGTAGAAGAAATTTTTCTTGTCGATTCCTTATCAATTAAATCTTTATCTATATCTACTAAAACCTTTTCTATTGTATCATATGATTCCAAAATAGTTCCTTGAGTTATTATCAATTCTAGACCCGAATCTTCAACCATATGTTTAATTCTACTAAGCGGATAAGTAGGATCAATTGGAACATAACCTCTTCCTGACTTTAAAATCGCCAAAATTCCAACAATCATATTGATAGATTTATCCAAACAAAGACCAATCAATGAAGACTGATTTACAGCTTTCTTATTCAAATATCTCGCTAGCCCGTTGGAACGGTCATCCAATTCTTTATAGGTCAAATTTTCATCTTCAAAAACCAGCGCAATTTTATCAGGATTATTTTTTACCTGAGATGCAAATACTTCGATAATTGTTTTATCTTTTTCATATGCCTCATCGGTATCATTAAATTCATTTAATTGTTGATCAATTTCGGTATCTGAAAGGATTTGAATATCTTTTAATACAATTGAATTATCGTCAGTGATTGTCTTAACAATCTCTTGATAATAGTTCCCAAAACGCTCCATGGTTTCTCTGCTAAATGAATTTACAGAGTAGTCTAAACAAAATTTGCACCCTTGCTCTTGTTCAATTATTCTAAGTACTAACGGGAACTTAGAAACTACATTCACTTGATCTGAACTTAACACTTGCAGATCGGAAGAATTAACGCTTGAACGGTTAAAATTATAATATTCAAAAGCAATATCATATAGAAAATTACTACTTGCGTTCTTCTCTAATTTCAATTCGTTATATAACTTTTCAAAAGAGAATTCTCCATTTTTTATACAATTTGAAACATTTAGGTTTACATTCTGCAGAAACTCAGAAAATTTTAAATCCCCTGGTACACTCGACCTAATAGGTAAGGTATCAATAAACAATCCTATTAAATCCTTAAATTCCTTTTTCCATCTACCATGTGAAGAAGTGCTTATAACAACATCCTTATTGTTTGTTAACTTAGATAATAATACATAAAATATAGCTAATGTCACGGTAGACATCGTTACTTTTTCCTTTTTACACAATTCCCTAAGTTTCTTTTGATCATTATCATTAAGATCAAATACCAAGGTAGCTCCATCAAATTTTTCCTGTGCTTCTTTCTTTACATCGGTTGGTAAATTAATCGGCTCAACTGGTTCGGCGTATTGATTCATCCAAAACGCTTTTTGGGAAGTTACATCCAAACCTTTGAGTTTTTCTTCATTCCACTCTAGAAAATCTCTGTATTGAAACCTCAGGGGTGCTAAGGTTTCTTTAGCATACAATTGATTAAATTCTCTAATCAAAATTTCAAATGAAACTCCATCTGCAACAATATGGTGAACATCCAAAATAATCTTGGTGTATACATTACCCTCTTTACAAGCCAAAACTCTAAGCAATGGAGGAGTGCCTAGATTAAATGGTTTAATGTATTTTTTAATCACTTCTAATGAATCTCCACCTTCTACACTCTCGATCTCAAAATCAAAATCATCATGAATGCGTTGCGTTGGTTTTCCATCGATGATACCAAATGAAGTTCTTAATATTTCGTGCCTCTGGATTATTCGTTTAAAAACATCTTCGCATAATTGAATATCTAAAGAACCTTCTATTTCTATAACCACTGGAGTATTATATGCAATGGACTCCACATCAGACTCATACAAGGCATACAACCTTTTCTGAGTAGTATATAATGGGTAATTTAACTTAACAGGAACTTTCTCAGTTGTTTTAAATGGATTTTCGATAGCATTTTCAATTAACTTTACTTGATCTTCAAATTCTACGCAGGTAAAAAGTTTACGTAGATCTATAGAAATCTCAAATTCTTCTTCTATTAGTGCTGCTAATTTGCCCATTCCTATAGAATTCCCTCCCAAAAAGTAAAAATTAGCTTCAATTCCTATCTTATCAATATCAAAATATTCTTGCCATATGTTAACTAACCTAGATTCGGTTTGTGTAGTTGGAGGCGTATAAAGATCCGTATTTACATCTTTGTCAATGCTATCTAGTCCTTCTAATGATTGATCATATTCACCATTTAAATATCTTTTTTTCAACAGATATCGCTGTATTTTTCCACTTGTGGTTTTTGGAATTTGACCTACAGGAATTACTTTACTAACCTGTAAACCTAATCGCACACTTATATGCGTTCTTATATCGTGTGCTAAAAGTTGAAAATCTTCTGTTTCATTCTTACTTAATACGAAAACAAAAATTTCGTCCCTGTGAGTACTCTCATTAAAAATATTACAAGAAACCGCTTGCTGAAAATTAATCTCTGACATCTCACTTAATACCAAATCCAAGTCATTAGGAAAATAATTTTGTCCATTGATAATGATCATTTCTTTGGCTCGACCTGTCATAACCAAATCATTGTTATCTAAAAATCCAATATCACCAGTATTTAGCCATCCATCACTGGAAATAATTTCCTGAGAAATTTCAGGGTCGTTATAATAGCTTTTCGTTACAGCCTTACTTTTCAATTTAATATAACCTAATGTTCTATCTGGTACTACCTGATTATCTTCATTGACAATCGTAATCTGAGTAAAACCATGGGTTCCCAGATTAGCAAAAGATATTACTTCTCCTGATTTTTTTTCTGCTATTGTTACTTCATTACCAATATGTAATGTATTACGATTCACGAAGTACTCTTTGGATTTTTCATCTTCTTTATAATTCATGGATACTCCTAATACAGCATCAGCCAAACCGTATGCCGCCTTAACGCTGTTTTTGGATAATCCATATGGGGCAAAGACTTTACTAAATCTTCTACAATCATCAATCGAGACAGGTTCTGCACTGTTAATCAATAATCGCACCGAATCCAATGAAAGATTCTCTACATTAATCCTATCGAAATTATCTAAAATCATTCTATAACCAAAATTTGGAGATCCAGATATGGTAATTTTATATTCTGACATTCTTTCCATCCACAATTCTGGGTAAGCAACAAAAAGTGTAGGAAGCATTTGATATTGCGCAACATTTGACAACAAAGGAACTAAATGGAAAAAGATTAACCCCATATCATGAATCAGTGGAACCCATCCTAAAAATCTATCTTCCTCGTTTATTCGAATGTTTGCCAAATAGTCTTGATAATTGTATAAAATTGCTTCTTGTGTATTAGTAATTCCCTTTGGAGTACCTGTAGATCCAGAAGAAAACTGGATAAAAACAATATCCGATTCATCTGCTGGTAGCGGAGTAGCTTTCTTCGAGTTTTTTAATTCATCAAATACTAAAAACCTTTCCAACATTTCTCCAAAAACAGGATCTGCATCATTTTGGAATTCGGAAAAATTGCCTTTTAACGTTGGATTATCGGTAATTATGAAAGGATTGTTAAGTCTTTTCCATATTCCACAAATCTTTTCTATCGTACCACGGCCAGCAACAAAGGCAACGGGAACAGGAATTATTTTCCCTAAAACACATGCCCAAAACGTAATGACAAAATTTCTATTAGATTCGAATTGAAAAATCAACTCATCTCCAGGACTTAGTCCTCTCTCTTGTAAAGCATTCAATTTGTAGCATGCCTCAAGATATAACCTCTTGTAAGATAAATGGCTTATAGAATTACGTTCATCTATAAATGTAATTCCAGTATCACTATCAGATTGAACATTCTCTAAAAATATTTTCTGTATTGTTGATTTCATCGCTTTACCTAATTTGATTTACTTTTTCAATAGATATTTTATTACCAAGCACTTTTTTTATCCTATAAGTATTTTTGATATATCCTAATATTTAGATTATAGAAAAGTTTTATATATAAACACTCCATATTAAAGGTTACTTCTTTTTATAAGTATTATTGAGTTTCACAAAAGAGTATTAATTCCTTATCAAGGCGATAATCACCCTTTTTAATTAGAAACTAACGAAAAAGATCTATATAAGTCTGTATTTAATATTGAGCTAAAAAACCTTCTTTTAATTTTTGCTTTTGGGTATGGCTTCGCCGTTCCAAGTCACATGGATTGCTTATTTAAAAAAAAGCTGAGTAATATGTAGTTTAATATCGTAATTTAGTACTCTAAATATTCTAAATAATTTGATATTATTATAATAATTTTAAAATTGTCCCTGCTACTCAAGACTAAGATCTCTAAACTATAGCGAACTCATTCTCTTGTTAAAATAAAGCTCCATATTTAGAAACTTATTGAGGATGAAAAATAAAAGAACCTAAATTATTATTACACCAAATATATCTTGTAATAGCTAGTATTTAACTACACTTAAAGGTAGTTTGTGGAATCAAGTTTCAATACTACTCTAAAAGGTAGCTCCTCAGTCTACAGATTAGTACTTAGAATTCATTATTTTACAAAAAGTTTACATTTTTAACTTAAGTTATATTATAATACTCCCCATTTTTAAGACAGCTATTTGAATTATAACTTTAATGCTGTACATATGAAAAAATCGAGAAGAAAATTTAGTTCATCCTTTAAGGCTAAAGTAGCTTTAGAAGCGATCAAGGATCAACTTTCTTTACAGGAAATTGCCTCAAAGTTTGATATTCATCCTGCTTAAATATCTACCTGGAAGCGAGAGTCTATAGAAAACTCTTCGAAAGCTTTTGATTCCAAGGCCAAAACCGAAGAAATAGATAAGGAAAAAAGTGTTCTTTATAGTAAAATTGGTCAATTGCAAGTCGAGAATGATTTTTTAAAGAAAGTCTTGGACAAATGAGCATTACCCAGAAACGGCAAAAGGTTGTGAAATCTCATCCAAGACTAAGCCTTAATGCGCAATGTAAATTATTAAAAATTCATCGTTCAGGCTTGTATTACAAGCCCAAAGGAGAAAGTCTATTGAATTTAAAACTAATGGAAGAAATCGACAAATACTTTTTAGAATACCCTTATTATGGTGTAAAACGTATGACTGATTATCTCAAATTAGATTTAGGATATAATGTCAATGTTAAAAGAATTCGAAGGCTCTATAAATTAATGGGACTTCAAACCCTGTATGTTAAACCAAAAACTGCCATTAAATATAAAACTAATTATGTGTATCCATATCTATTGAAAAATCTTAAGATTGATTGTGCCAATCAAGTTTGGCAAACCGACATCACCTATATTCCAATGTTTCGTGGATTTATGTATATGGATGCTATTATTGATATACATAGCCGAAAAATATTAAACTGGAGTGTCTCTAACTCAATGAGTGCTGATTGGTCCACCGAACTTTTGAATGACACAATTGAACAATATGGGATCCCTAAAATCCATAATTCAGATCAAGGTTCACAATATACTAGCGATCTTTATATAACTGCTCTAAAAAAGCACCAAATACAAATCTCAATGGATGGAAAAGGTAGAGGAGTTCTTGATAATATATACATAGAAAGATTTTGAAAATCTCTGAAATATGAAAAGATATATCTTAATCCACCAAATGGAGGACTAGACTTATATCAAAAGGTAAGGGAATATATTAAATTTTATAACACCAAAAGAAGACATACTGAAATTGGAAAAGTACCCCCAAATCAAATATTTTATCAAAAACAAAGAGCCTCTTAATAATTAAAAAATATCTTTAAGCTGCCCTAACCGTAGGGAATATCGTAATATAACAGTTATTTAATTGAACTACAAATAAGAATACAGAAAATTAATTAAATATCATAAAAAATTACCCTAATTTGTTAGGCGCTTCAGTCTCTCTGTGACATTTATGAAAACATTCTTAACTTTATATAAAAAAAGGTAAGACCTTAAAAAAGTCTTACCCTTGATTATGAACTCGTTTAAACTTTTTTAGTTTTTTAAATTTTTTGAGAGCTATAACAAAGAAAGCCAAATAGTTAAATCCTTTCCAGCTTTCTAATGTTGTGTCAAAGCGGTTTAACAAAGACCTAAAACTATCGATCCATGCATTAGTGCGTTCTACTGTCGTTTATCGTATAAATCTTGGTCAAAGAACTCTTCTCTGTCTTACGTGTTTCCGTTACGTTTATTGAAACACACATTTGCATTAATATCTTTTTTATCACAAGCCTCTCTAAAGTTCTTTACATCGAAACCAGCATCGGCATTTAGAAATAAACCCTCGACTGGGATATCTGCTTCTTCGAGTGTGCCTGTAACCACCTTGAACTGCACTTCAATATCACGAAGGTGATTATGGTTACCGGATATGGGTTCGCTCATGACCAATGGCAGCCCCTGTCTATAGGTAAGATAGAGCGCATTGGTGGTTTTGCGTTTTTTCATGCCTTGATATTCAACTTCGGCACCACCTTTTATTGCAGGTGTATGGCTACCGTCCAGATCAACATTGGATAGGTCAAGCTCCTTTTTGTGGTGCTTTAAAGTATCTGATAAACACCATTTCCTGTAATGATAATATACAGCGTTCCAAGCTAGGATATGCCTTTCAAATAAGGCTTTAACCGGCAATTGATGCCATTGGACACCTGTCTTTAGTTTTGTAGAGAACAACATTGATAATCTCTGCCAAAGGAACTGTTGGCGGAAAACCTCGTTTTGGTTTTGGAATAAGCGGCACTATTTCCATTTCTATCGTATCTTTATCGATCACTTTGCGCATAATGAGTTGTTCTTGAATATTTTACGATTCACAACACAAATATCGACAACCCGTTTTTTATTTCTATAAGAAGTTTAAATCACTTCTATTTAAACTATAAAGCTATTTGATATAATGTAAATATTTTTCGTTATTGAAATCTTGATATCCTTTTCCAAAGGAGTTAAATACTTTAAGGAAGAATGTATTCTTTTAGTATTATACGAATGCATTCTAGTTTTAGTAAACTAACTACCTGCCGAAATGGAATTAAAATATACCAATTAAATAATGTAGCTTAAAAAATAAACTCAAAATAATTAGGAAATCTACTTCGATTAGTTGTTGAATAAAGCAGGAACCGTGTGATAAATCTCAAGAACTATTCTAAGACAAATCAAATAACTGAAATCATTATTTATATTAGTAAATAGATTTTTAATCTAGAAATAAATTGGCATAATTATTATGATTTAACTAGCCATAGACTACCACCAGAATCTATTAAGCTTGCTGGCATATGAGTTTCTACTTCCTTCATATGTGCATTAGCAAGGTATGAGTTAAAATACAAAATTTTAAAGTTCTTGTTGTATTGTAAAAAAGACCTTAGGATATATGCTTCGTTCCAAGCCCAGCCCATTTTTAGCCATTCTTGCGGATACTCAAAAGGCCAAAGTATATCATGAAAATGAACTATTACCCCTGGTTTTAGTCTTGGTAAAATATTGAAAATCAAATGACATACATCACTCCCAAACTTTGCAACGTGAGACGAATCAATAAATAGAATATCATTTTTTTCTAAGGATTCGAATACATTGAGGTCAACATCTTGAACTTTTTTTTCAATAACACTAACCGTTTTAAACTCTTCAGTATCCAGTAGTTGTAATAATCTATATTTTTGATAAGGCTCAATAAAGGTAAAGTTTACTTTGTTCTCTAAATATTTATCTTGAGTGTCTAGCATCAATGCTGAAGAAAAACCCGACCCAACTTCGATAATATTTTTAGGCTGGTAATGTCTAATCATTGCATGTAAAACGCAAGCATCACCGCACGTAAAATAACTATTATTTGAGAAATAGCGCCAATTCTTGCTTTTATTAAATGGAAGTGATGGATTGTTTTTATATTTTGAGAATTGGTTTAATAGATTTAGCTGTGCTTCTATGTTTAACTCAATACCATCAACGTGACGTACATCACTTTTTGAATTCGGGTAGATTTTTTTATAAAAATAACCAAAATCGTTTTTAGTAGCGCTTTTTACATCTGCTATATCCGGTATAGGAGAATGAAAATGCCCTGCTTCAAAAAAATTTGGTAATGTAGGATCATTGTTCATATCTATTAACTTGTCTTTTTCTAAAAATACTTCTTGTGTTGTTGATTTCATGATTTCTTACTTAATTTGCTTTACTTCTTCAAGAACTACTTCATTAATAGAAGCATCAAATATTTTTTCAAGAACTATTCTAGTTAATTGTTTCAAATTAGGACCTGAAGTAAACTCCATAGGTGATAACTCAATAGCTAGTTTTGCATTAATTGCTCTAATTAATTGTACCGATAGGATAGAATCAACTCCTAAAAAGTTTATTCCTTTATCAGATGGAATATTGCCTTTAGGCATCTTAAGAATTAAACTTAACTCCTCCGTTAAAATTTCCAACACAAAATCTTTTTGTTTTATGGAAGCCATACCCATCAAAGAATTCCAATTGGCAGATTGGTCATCATTTAACTGATTGTTAAAACCTACATTCTCTTTAATTAATTCTTCGAATAATGAAGATTTACTACTCTTGAAAGACTTTTCAAACACATCCCAATCCACATTAAAAAACCCTATTTGTGTTGGTTTTGTTCTTATGATTTCCTCAAGGGCTATTAGAACTTCTTCATTGGTAAAACTTTTAATTCCAGAATCCATGACCATTTCTTTTAAGCTTTGATCTCTTGAAATAACACCAGATTGTCCTAATATTCCTAAATTAACCGTCGTCGCTGGTAAGCCCAGGTTTTGTCTTAAATAAGCAAATGAATCTAGCATTGTATTTGCAATTACATAGTTGGCCTGTCCCAAGTGACCAATCAACGAGGATAAGCTAGAAAACATAACGAAAACATCCAAATCCAGTTTTTTACTTAGTGTATGCAAATTCATGGTTCCATCAACTTTTGGCTTAAGAACTTTTCTAAACCGATCATCATTCATATCCAATAAGAATCCGTCATCTAAAACCATGGCTCCATGAAAAATTCCAACTAAAGGAGGTAGTGTTTTTTCGATATCTAAAAATACTTGCGTCATACCTTCCATGTCCGCAACATCTACAGCATATACTTTTATATTTGCTCCTTTTTCACGTAATGTATTAATTCTTGCTCGCACTTTTGGATCTTTTTCTCCACTTCTACTTAATAATGAAAGATTTTCTACGCCTTTATCTACCATCCAATGCGCAATTTCTAATCCTAACCCTTTAGTACCTCCAGTAATAAGATAAGATTTATCTGTTTTGAAAAGGTCATTATTATGATTATCTATTTCAACGAATTGATCTTTAAAATTAATAACTGCTTTTCCTATGTAGTTACGTTCCTCAATCCAGGTGAAAGCATCAGAAACGTCTTTTGCATCGAACACTTTTGTCGGAAGGGGTGCTAACTTACCAGAGTCTATATAGGCTACTGTGTCTTTAAGCAATGTAGATATAATATCAGGCTTATCTTTACATAACTGATCTATATCAATGGAAATGAAAGATAGATTTTTGCTAAAGATTTTCATAGGTAAAGGAATGTCATCTATAGCACTTACTTTTCCTATTTCAAGATAGGTTCCATAAGGTTTCAAAATCTCTAAGCTTTGATAGAACATCTCGCCCGTAAGTGCACTCAAAATAACATCTACTCCTTCTCCATTAGTTATTTCAGAAATTTTGGTTGAAAAATCTAAATTTTTTGAACTAAAAACGTGTTCAACTCCTAAAGATTTTAAATAAGTCCTCTTTTCTTCGCTTCCAGCGGTTGCAAAAATTTCTGCTCCAACCATTTTCGCATAGTTAATAGCTGCTAAGCCAACCGCTCCAGTCGCATTATGAATCAAAACTTTTTCATTTCGCTGTAATCCAGCTTTATATTCTAAACAATAAATTGATGTTAAATAAGAGCTCATTATATGAGAGCCTGTTCCGTGTAAACTTTTTGGAGAGATAGCAATCAATTTTTCATTCACGGTAGTGTAAGACTTAAAAGTTCCTTTACTACAAGCAATTACCTTGTCGCCTACATTAAATTTAGAAACTCTTTTACCTATCTTAGTAATAATACCTTCACAATCGATACCTATTTGATCCTCGCTATTTGTTCCTTCAAACGCATCTGGTGAAATCTTATTGGTTACTTTTAAATAATCTTTAAAATTAATACTAGTATTCTCAATCAGTATTTCTACTTCATCATCCTTAGGATCTATTCTATTCGCTTTTTCAAAATGAAGATGCCCTAAGTCCGAAAATTCTGGAGCGACTAATTCAAGCGGAGTATCCTTAAAGCTTACTTTTTGTAATGATCTATCTTCATCGAGTTTCTGTCTTTTTCTCATGACCTTTTTGTATACTCGATTTTCTCTAACAGCAATTTCTTCAAAAGTTCTTTTATTGATATTTAATTGCGCCAAAGCAATCTTCCACGCTTCTTTCGAAATTGATGTATCTTGCGCTACTTTAAAATCAACCAGTCTGATTTTCCAATTTGGAAATTCATTACTCATTAATCTACCTAGACCAATTAAAACAGATGTTCCTAAATGTTGGATTTTATCTTCTTCACATATCGCTTGTCCACCTTGAGTAATAAGATTTAACGTCAGATTTTTAGAAAATTCTTTGGAAAGGTATTGAATGAGATTAAACAATGGGTTAATATGTTCTAGACATTCTTCAGTAGTTATAGCTTCATTTTGAAGACTCGATCTAGCCCCTGAGAAATAAATCAACTCCACACCTTTGCCGTCCTTGGCACCTATTAATTCTGAGATCGATGTCGAATTGTTCAGATTAATTTCGTAATGCATATCACCTAGCTCTCTTAGAGCTGTACCTGGTTGTAATACCAACACCTCCCCATTGAGTTGTTCTTTTAAAGATACACTACTTTCATAATTGTCGGTAATAATCAGATAAGTTTTAGCCTCATTTTGATCAAGTGTTACTTCGGTCTTTACATTTTCTTCTACCCAATTGACTTCATATAGAGAATTATCTGGAAATTCATCCGAGACAGCACTTTTAGTAGCAATTTCCTGACATTTTATATCCTCTATTGTAATGGCTACTTCTCCCTTTTCATTATAGATAATGATATCAGCTATCATCGCATTATAAGAAGTAGATTTTAATCGAGTATAACAAGTAAATTCTGTTCCTGGTTTAGAATAGCATATAATTCTACCCATAGATACTGGTACAACCGAAACCTCTTCGTTTTTATCAAAAACAATCATGGTTTGAAAACAAGAGTCTAATAATCCTGGGTGAATAAAATGCCCTTCATCGGATGTTTCGATAGCATCACAACCTTTTATTTTTGCAACGAGTTCTTTATCATTGTAATGAATTGTTTCGATGCCTCTAAAATATGGACCATATTGCAGTTTCGCCTTAGTTAATTTCTTATAAATCATATCTTTTGACATGATTAATTCCTTATTCTCATATAAAGACGCTACGTCTATTGTCGCTGGATTACTAGTGAATTTTCCGAAAATACATTTACCAGTAGCACGTTTAAACCAAGGTGTTTCTTCTCCCTTTTCTCTATTACTAATCTCAAACTTACTAGATATAGAGTTTAAGGATATATATAGGTGTTGAACTTCTTCATTATTTAAGGTAAGCATTTGATGAAATTTGATGTTTTCTAATCCAAAAACATCAGAATTTCCTGTTTCCTTTTGATGTAAAGCAATTGCAGCTGCTATGTATCCTGCTCCCGGAAAAACAACCTTATCCTGAACGATATGATCATCTATGAATGGAAAAAAGTGGTTACTCAATTCTGATCTATATGTTTTTAATGGTGAATCAACTTGATATGTTAAAAAACTATTTCCTTCTAATCCCAATTTCTCTAAGGAAGAGGCCTTGGATTCTACCCAATAATTCATCTTTTCCCAATTATACTTAGGAAGTGTAACTTGATTTAGTTTATCAACCCATCGATCCCATTTTAAAGAACATCCTAATGTGAATAACGATGAAAGATTCTCATAAAAATTAAGTTCTTCGGACTCCTTTTTATTTAATGTTTGCAAAAAATGAAATTCACTAGTATCTCCTGCGCTTTCAATCATGGAGTTTTTCAAAACAGGGTGTGGCCCTATTTCAATAAAAACTTTATAATCATCCTCCATTAAAATTTTAAAGGTCTTTGTAAATCGAACTGGTTCGCGAACATTTCTCCACCAATAATTATTATCTATATCTATTCCTGAAATTTTTGTTGCTGTCACTGTAGAATAGAGATCTATAGTAGTTTCTTTTCCTTCTAATGTATCTAGAGATTCTAGAAGTTCTTCTTTAATAGGCTCCATCATTGGACTATGATATGGAACCTCTACGTCTAACATTCTATGGAATACCTCCATAGATCTGAATTTTTCAGCTAACTCATCTAGACTCTTCTGATCTCCGGCTAGCGTGACGGCTTTATTACTATTTATTGCTGCAATTGAAACTCCTTTGTATTCTTTTAAAGTGGTTTCTAGTTCTTCTACATTAAGTCCAACAGCCAACATACCTCCAGTACCTGCGGTTGTATGCTGTAAACGACTTCTATGATAGCTTACCAATAATGCATCTTCTAGGGATAATGCCCCTGAAATATATAAAGAGGTAACTTCGCCAACACTATGTCCAACTACCGCATCAGCTTCGATACCATAGTGTTCTAATAATCTAGTTAAACCTACTTGCACTACAAAATTTGCCGTTTGTGCAATATTAGTCCGTGTTACCTTTGAAGTTTCTTCAGGTTTTCTAAGTTCTTCAAGAATTGACCAACCGGAAATTGACTTGAAACATTGATCACATTCTTTAATGGCATCTAGAAAAACAGGTTCTTTTTCCATAAGTTCTTTTCCCATTTTCCACCATTGTGGTCCCATACCTGTATATACGAAAGCAACTTTAGGTTTCTTATTCATAGCAGTACCTTCAGATACCCCTTTTACCGTTATATCTTCTTCAAATGCCTCTAGTTTATCTAATAAGTCCTCTTGAGATGTTGCAAATACAGCTAATCTATTAGAATGGAATGATCTCCTATGTAGGACATTACTTAATATTTCAGCAAAATTATCTTGATTGTTTTCAATATGATTTCTAAAATCAGCAACACGTTGAACTAAAGAATTTTTAGATTTCGCTGTTATTGGAAATAAAAAACTATTCTCCTTTTTTAGTTTGGCTTTTTCTTTTTTGTCCTCTTTAGCGATTTGTTTTAGCAGTACATGAGCGTTGGTACCTCCAAATCCAAACGAATTAATTGAAGCATACGACTCTTTTGCCTCTGGAAGCTGTTCCAGTGAGGTAGGGACTTTTAGTACACTATTCTCGTAATTTAGTTCAGGATTCGGAGTATTAAAATGCAAATTTGCGGGAACCTGATTTTTATGCAAACATAAAGCTGCTTTTATCAATCCTGCTACTCCTGCTCCAGCTTCTAAATGGCCTATATTAGACTTTACCGACCCTACAAATAATTTATCTTTTGGGTCTCGATTTTCGGACATTACCTCATTGATTGCTCCAAATTCTAATGGATCCCCTACTGGGGTACCGGTTCCATGTGCTTCAACATAATCAATATCTTTTGCATCAACTCCACATTCACTATATACTTGTCGCATCAATGCTACTTGCGAATCTCTATTTGGAACTGTTATTCCATTAGTTTGCCCATCCTGATTTACACCCGTACCGTTAATCAACGCATATATTCTATCACCATCTTTTACAGCTTGTTCATATGATTTCAAAACTATAACTCCTGCACCTTCTCCACGAACATACCCTCCGGCATCACTATCAAATGTTTTGCAGCGACCATGTTTTGCTAAAAATTTACCTTGGCTCATTAGTACAAAAGTCTGAGGAATTAACATAGCATTAACTCCACCTACTATAGCCATTTCCGATTCTCCGTTCCAAATACTTTGACATGCGTAATGTGCTGCTACCAAAGAAGAAGAACAAGCGGTATCTATAGTTATCGAAGGCCCTCTTAAATCAAAACAATATGATATTTTGTTTGATAACATTGTTAACGGTGACCCAAGAGAAGTATGGGAATTAACAATATGCTTATTTTCATGACTTGCTTTGGTAATGTAATTGTCTACTGTAAAACCACCAACAAAAACTCCCGTTTTAGAACCTTTCATGGTTTCCATGGTCATACCGCAATCTTCTATAGCTTCATATGCTACTTCTAATAGTAATGATTGTTGAGGATCCATGTCTTCTGCTTCCACAGGGGATACTCCAAAAAAAAGTGGATCAAAATTCTTAATTCCCTCTTTTAGAAATCCGCCTTGCATCATTCGCATCTTACCCGCTTTTTTCTCACTCGAGTCATAAAAACTTCTTTGATCCCATCTATCTTTAGGAACATCTACAATTGCATCCTTTTTATTTACCATCAAATCCCAAAACTTTTCTGGGGTAGATGCTTCACCTGGAAATCTGCATCCTATTCCCACAATTGCGATTGGCTTATTTTGTTTTTCCATAAATAATGTTTTTAATTTTGTTCTTTTATTGTATTTTGTTTTTTGAAGAGGCTTTTAAAACCCTTCAACTATTCTTACATGAATCTATAATGTCTATGAATCAAATTGGTGATAAAATACTAGAGTAAACCTGAAGAAAAAAGATTCCTCAACTCTAAAATTTAATGTATCCAAAAAATAATAATTACACTTAAAAACCTGTATTTAGCCCTTTGGTTATATGAACCCAAGACTTTTTTTTAATTATTTGTAGTTTTGGGCCACAGTTAAAGTAACCCACAGAAAGTATATAGAATTAGAATATTCTATAATTATTAAGCAATATGAATCTAAAAAAATTAATAGAAGATTTCTAAACTAAACTAGATTTATTGTAAGTACCTTTATCTAGTTTTATTCCATTATCTGATTCTTGATAGTCGTTAGATTTTTTAATATCCGAAAGCCTTCTCGAATATTTTCTTCCATTTAAAAATTTTCCAATAAATGTAGCTCTAACAACATAATGATAGGTAATAAAACAAATTGCCTTTGTTCCAACTAATACTGCTAGAAACTTTAATGTTGCAGGAATTGGCCAATCTAAAATAAAGCTTGGAATCAATATAGTTAATGAAAAATGGAATAAGTACACCCAATACTAAGCATCAGAAATATAACGCATTCTAGCAGAAAATTTACTCCCCGACCTAATAAATATCACTATAATTCCAAAATATAAGCAACCATGTAAACAGAGAACTTATTATAATTTTAATCTCGGAACTTAATACTTCTGAAAGCATTATACAAGTTAAAAATAAGATAAAACCTAAAATAACACTTACCCAATCTAAACGCACTATACATTGTAATAGGTGTTTTGATTTAAATAAAATCCAACCTACTATATAGAAAAAAGAATAGAAAATAAACGTGTCTACATCTGGAATTATAGAAAATGAAGTTTTAATCTGATCAATTCCTAAAACAAAATAAATGGCACTATTAAAAATTATAAAAATTACTACACGCACTATTGGTTTTTGAATAACCCAGCTAAAAGATTGAGATATTTTATTTGATAAATCTGGTAATCTCTTAAATATCAATGCTAATAACACAGATGAACTTGTTATTAAAATAAGATAATACAAAAATCAAAAATGAAATGTACCATTCGGAATAAAAATCATAGGATTAAAAAACTAGACAAAGCAGTTTCGAAGGCACTTTCATCACCCCCAAAAACTAGGGATGTATAGGACTCTACAAAAATAATTAATGGTGAAAAAAAATAAGAACAATAATAAATAGATATACTATTCTTGTAATCCTAATTTTTAATCATTATTAAAGTATTTCTTTCATAAAATAACATCAATCCGAAAAAACCTGCAACTATAAAAAATATAGGCACTTGGAAAGAATGTATAAATATTACAATTAGATCATTAGTAAGATGAACTGAATTTGGGTCTTTTAAATCCAAGAATTTCCATAATCAAGAGTTCCATAAGTAATAGCAGAATGTAACACTAGCCCTAATAACATCATTATAGCTCTTAAAGAATCTAGCTAATGGATTCTTTCTGTATTGCTTTGCCCTTGATTTATTAATATTTATAATTATTATTATCAGCATCCTTAATGAGTTGTGATATAAAAAGCATCTATTTTAGGATACGTATTCATTTAGGAAATACTTATTTTTTCATTGTAAATTAAATCTAGTTTGTGGTTTACATTAGAAATCAAAAATTTGAACATTCGTGATTTCTCCTTTGGCAGAAGGAAGAACATCTAATTAGTATTGGGTAATGGTTCTTAAAACTTTATAAATAATAAAAATAGGCAATGTTACTCAATCGTAATTGCATCTAAAGGATTTTCTTTTGAAGCAGACCATATTTTACCGCTGATAGTTGCCATTACTATGAAAAGAGTAATACCTATCACTGTCATAAAATCTAGTATCCCTACCTCTACGCTATTAGCACTTATTTTGGATATTTCTTGTATTAAAAAATAAGTTAATACAAGACTAGTAGATGCTGCTATTATATATAAAACAATATATTCTTTCAAAATAAGCCGAAACAATTCTTTTGTACTCGAACCCAGCACCTTACGAATTGCAATTGTCTTTTTTTGCATTTTTAAAGAAAATGATATCAAACTGTAGAGCCCTATTATGACCAATATGATCGATATTATTGAAAACAGAATAAATATTTTCATTACGTTTTCTAAGACAGACATATACCCTTTATCAAACCCATCTTCTAGAAACCCAAACTCTATTGGAATTTCTCTAAAATGAGCATTAAAAATTTCATTGACCTCCCTTTTCGTTTCTTGCCTATTAGTATCACTTATTTTGATACTTACCACTGTACTAGCTCTACTTTCAGAATTCATTGTAAGCATCATTGGAGGAATTTTCATAAGTAATGAAACTTGATCAAAATCTTTAACTACCCCAATAACCTTAAGATTTTCAAGTGTTTTTCCAATTGGATCTTCCCACCCCAAGAGGGATGCAGTAGTCTCATTAATCACACAAGAACTCTCTTTATCTGTCAAGTATTCCTTTGAAAACCACCTCCCTTTTAACAGGTGTATTTTAAATACATTGATAAATTCTTGATCCACACCATAGGTAGACAATTTAACTTTTTGTTGTGTACTGTTATCTCCCCAGTTTACTTCTTTTTCCTCACCAAATCCAAAAAAGGGTGCACATTCGGCCAATGAGTAATTCTCAATATTTGGATTCTGAAGCAAGGTATTTTTTATAACCTTAAGCTTCTCTAAATCTTGTTTTTCAGAAGTATATACCCAAGTCATCAATACGTTTTCCTTATTGAATCCAAGGTCTTTGTCATTTAAATAATTGATTTGTGAAATTGTTCTAAAAGAAAGAAAAATTAATGGTATTGTAATGAATAATTGAAAAAGTACAAGTCCCTTTCGCAAATACTTACGCCGTTTAATTGAAGTAGTCCCCTGGAGAAAAGAGCTAATTTTTAACGATGATAAATAAAATACTGGATACAAACCTCCCAAAATTCCAAAGAAAATACTAATGAGAAATACCTTTGAAAAGAAAAACAAACTACCTTGAAAAGCTAACGGGAGTTCTCTATCTACAATAGAACTAAAAACAGGTAAAATGAGTACAACCAACAATGCGGAAAGCAAAAGCGCCCCGATTACCATTAATAATGACTCTATAACAAATTGATATCTCAATTGAGTTTTTGAAATACCTAGAACCTTTTTTATTCCAATTTCTAGTTCTCGATTCGTTAGCTGTGCTGTAGTTAAGTTCACATAGTTCACAATAGTTACAAAAGCCGTAAAAAATGCCACTAGAAAGAATAAATAGATTACTACAATATTGTTTCTTAATCCCCCCATAGCGTCGTTTCTAACATCAGCTGTTTTTATATACACGTCGGTAATTGGTCTGAGACTCAGCGTGTGATCATTACCTTCTAAATAATCCACATGGGTAGATAAGAAGTTTCTTATTTTACCACTAAGTTCATTTTCTTTTACAGAATTCCCTAGTAAAACATAGGTGCTTGAATAGCTTTGATCCCAGCCTTTTTCCTTCTTTTCACCGTAGAGACCCTCGTAAGAGTTAAAGGAAATAATATAGTCCATGCTAATATGGGAGTCCTTAGGATAATCTTTAAAAACACCTGAAACCGTTAATTCATGTTTCTTATTTGTTCTCACGGTTTTTCCGATAGCTTCGCCTTCTGAGAATAATTTATTAGCTAGAGATTCGGACAACACAATACTCATAGGTCGTGTCAAAGCATTGTCTTGATTTCCATCGATAAACTCAAAACTGAACATTTCTAAAAAATTATTGTCTGCAATGACTCCTCTTTCTTTTGGGTATGATTTTTCTCCAATAGATAGAAAATTAATAGTAGTTCTTACACTTGAAGCATTAATAATCTCTGGAAAGGATGATGTTAGTTCCTCTGGTAATTCATAAGGTGTAGAATCAAAAGTTTGATTTTGAACATTATCGCTCACTGTTCTTTCTATTCTGAATAACCGAGCAGTATTTTCATTAAATGTATCATAGTTATCCTCATAATTTATATATAAAGACATTAAAATAATTGCAGTAAGACCGATTGAAGACCCTATTAAGTTAATAAGAAAAGATTTTTTATCCTTTCTTATCCGTCTCAATACGAGTAAAAAATTAAGTTTCAACATAATTCTAATTTTTTTATTAGCAATAAAGTTTGTTAATTAGTACTGTTCTGACAATGCCAGTAATTCTTTAGTTTGACTGGATATTTTTCCCATCTCCATTTTATAAATGTTGTCAGCTAGGTTAAAATACTTATCATCATGTGAAATAATAATTAATATTTTCCCTTCTTGCCTCATTTTTACTAATAACTCATTGTAAAAAAAGTCTCTAAATGCTGGATCTAAATCAGCAGCAACTTCATCGAAGAAATAAACAGGTCTATCTTCTAAATAAGATTTTAGAATAGCCAGACGTTTACGCTGTCCTTTGGATAAATCAATAGTACTAAATACTCCATCTTCGATTTTAACCTTATCTGACAATTGAAGTACTTCTAACCAATCATTGACCTGATCAAGTCGATCTTCATTAAGATCGTATAACTTTTGGAAAAGATAAAAATCACTATATATCACTGAGAAACACTCGCCTAAAGATTTATTGTCAATTTTAGAACCATTTACTAAAATATTTCCAGAGGTTGGCTTATAAAGGCCGATCAGTAATTTTAAAAAAGTCGTTTTACCACTTCCATTTCCTCCGACTATAAAAATTAACTCTCCCTCATTAGCCACAAAGTTTATTGGACCTACCCCATACGTTATACTTTCTTCCTCTTCACCGTAATTAAAGTAAACGTCTTCTACTTTAATACTTTGAACAAAAGGAATTTCTATCTTTTCTGAAATTTGATTGGAGACTAATTCTTCTGTTTCTGCATCCTTCAGAAAAGCCTTAATTCTATCTAGTGATACCTTAACATTTACTATTTGAGGTATTCCATTTAATATCATACTAACTGGTCCCCATAAAAATAAAACTGCTAATACAAAAGCTGTAATTACTTCTTTTTCCATGTCAAAAATCAAAGGAAAAAGTAAACAAGAAATTCCAATTGCAACAGAAAATGAAAGTTCTGAAACCAAACCTGCATCAATCCCAACATTAATAGATTTCTGACTGGCATTATAAGATTCCTTACTGGAATCCTCCATATCTTTTTGATATTTATCTCTCTTAATCTTATGCAAAACTAATTCTTTAAATCCGTGAATTAAACCTGAGATAAAATTTGAATACTTTTCTCTCTTCAACCTTGAGTTATTAGTTGCCTTTTTAATTTGTGGAGACATTAAAGTGAAAATTCCCATTATTAAAACTGTTATTCCCAAAAGTAATGATGCGCTAACCCAACTTATTGTAAACAGATAGACTTCCACTATTATTAAAGTTATCACATTAGTATATGTACCTATTATACCTTGAGAAAAAGAGAAAATAGAGCTAATATCATCATTAAGTATGGTATAGGTTTTACCATCTTTAATTTGCTCCTGCTTTCTATGAGGAATTTTAAAAATCTTACTTACTACTTGAACATTAAATTTATGCGCTGTTAAAATCCCAAAACGTACCGTTACCCTTTTACTGATTCTAGATGTAATTATATATATAAAAGTGGTTACAGCGAAAAAGCCCAAGAGGTAGTTCGCATTAAAATTCGCAGTAATAAACTTACTAATAATCATTACATTAAGAGCACTAGCTATCCCAGGAAATAAACTAAGAAATAATAGTTTTGGGCCGATATTGTAATATTCATCCTTATGTGGTAAGAAAATCGCACCTCTAGTAAAAGTATAAAAACTTAAAATAATTATTCCTAAAAATTTTAGTGCTTGCCGAGATTCTATATATTGTGATTTAGTCTCTAACCAAAAATCTTGATCGTAAAAAGCAATTGGGAAAAAGTAAAGGCTCGCCAATACTGGAGCTAAAACTAAAAAGCCTAAAAAATAATTATAAGCGTTTTTTAGGGAGAAGTTAATTTTTCTATCTTTTTTAAACGTTTGATAGCTTACTATTCCAAGGTAAAACACACCTATGAAGGCTATGATACTGGTGGATATGTACAATCCATTTGCGATATTTTCCATTTTATTATTTTATTTTAATTTTACACTTTTTGCGTTAAACTTTATTCTGGTTTTTAACTATTCTTAGTATCCTACTTAAGTTTCTATAAAACCATATAACGGAACTACTTTTTTTCCGCTTTATTTTTTCAACAAAAGAAATTTGGCAACAGAGACTCTCTCCTCATAAAAAACAGAATTAATAGGAGCACTAACTATATAAAAATTGCTAGTATTTAATTTTAAGGACTTGAAAAATCTATAATCTGAATATTATTTCTCCAATAGATATCGATACGTCGATCATAAATTCTATAATTTTCTCCTATTATGTATCAAGTAATACACCTGTATTGGTTTCCTTGGCTAAGTTTAAATAATGACCTGCAATGGCCATATCAAAAACTGCCATTCCCATAGGGTTAAACATGATTGGTTGTCCTTTATCCAAAGTATCTAAATAGCCGTGAAGTACATCCTGAATTGGTTTAACTTCATTTTTGGTTAATCTATGTACCTTATGAAACATTTCGATATCTGTATTTTCTCTACATACCTCATTCCAGTCATCTACAATAATACCTCCAGAAAACCATGGAAAAACATCTGTTTTATAATCTCTTAAGGAAACATTAAGATGTAGCGAAGATTCTTTTGGTTTCAAATTTATATAAGGTTCTTTTGATACGGTACATGTTATAAATATATCAGCATTGCCATAGGCTTCTTCCCAACTATTTACAATTGTAACTTTTTCTTGTAACGCTGCAGAAATTGTATCTATTGAAATACTTTTTAGATCGAATAACATCACTTCTTCAAGAGCATCACCGAGTAATTCACTACACATATCCAAGTGATATTGTCCTATCGGGCCAAAACCAATGATTCCCACTTTTACACGCTCATGTCTCTTTAACTCCATAAACTTTTTTATCATAAGCCCACTAACAGAAGCGGTACGAATAGCCGATATAGAACCACTATTTATTACACTTACAGGTTGCCCTGTTTCTACGTCATTTAATATAATTACACTATGGGCTCTGGCAATTCCTTTTTTAGTGTTTTCAGGAAAACTCGCTATCCATTTAATACCTGATCTATTAATCTTACCTCCAACAAAAGCGGGCATGGCGATAATTCTATTTTTACGATTCCCATACCGTAAATAAGGTTTAATTGGTTGGGCAATATCTTTTGCCTTTATACATTGGGTTGCGGATGCAATTGCTCTGATATTTTGTTCCCAATTAAGGGTTATATCCTTTATGTTTTTATCTCCTAAGTATATCATTTTCAAATATTTAACAGCACGTTATTAATTATTTATACCGCTAATGGTTGGGCATAATGACGATTCAAATTGTATTCCTTAACCATTTCACCCCATTGATCGTTATAAATAGTGGTTATATATCGTTCTCCACTATCTGCAAAAACGCACATAATATTAACCTGTGAATCCACTTTATTTTCTTTGAAGTATTTTTTAATTCCCGCATATACCGAACCAGAAGATCCACCTGCATATAAATTATGTTTTTCTAATAATTCGTGACAGGAATCTATTGTTTCATCCTCATTCACATAAACAACGTCATCGATTACGGCATTTTCTAGTATTTTGGGTTTCATACTAGATCCTATCCCTGGTATAAATCGTTTATACGCTTTACCTCCAAATATGATGGATCCTTCAACATCTACTGCAACAATTTTTGCCTTTGGATAGTTTTCTCGTACTCTTTGGGATACTCCAGTAATTGTTCCTCCAGAACTTATACCCATGAATAAATAATCTATTTTTTGTCTTGGAGCTTCTAAACAGATTTCTATTCCTAAAGAGTTATAATAAGCCTGAGCATTTAATGGATTTGCATATTGATTAATCCAATACACATTCTCAGTGCTTTCTATTATTTCCTTTACCTTTTTTATCCTATTCATTAGATATCCCCCGTGATCATCTGGTTCTGTGATACGAATAACTTCTGCTCCCTGAAGACGTATCAGCATCTCATTAACGGGTAAGGTTGTTTTGTCTATTACACAAATAAATTTAAGCCCATATAATTTGGCATAGGCAGAAAGCGCTACTCCAAAATTCCCAGAAGATGATTCTACTAATGTGGTATCTTTATTGATCGTATTCTCATTTAGTAAACGACTTATAATATAACGTGCTGCTCTATCTTTTACACTTCCTGTTGGATTGTAAAATTCTAATTTTGCAAAAACATTTAAATTAGGTTCATTAGTTACTGGAAGTGAAACCACAGGAGTATTTCCTACTTTATTTAAGATATTGTTTACCATGATTTTTAGTATTTTTATTACTCTTATTATTTCCTTACAATAAGAACTAAAAAATGTTTTAACTTTGTAACAGGTATTTTAATTTTTGGTAATTTATTTTAGAGTGTTATCAACTTTTATTTCCTCAAAGAAGTACTTTTGAATTGATTGGATATCTTAAAGCAAATGAATACTAAAAAGTGTAATTTTTTGAAAAGAATATTCCTATTCCCAGAAACTATATCCATAAACCTCTTTCTTGCTATTACCATTAAAGTTTTATGGGAAATTTTTTAGATTTTAATTACTATGTTAGCCTGATCCCAAACATCATCTAATCTGCAAAGCATATTTTTTTAATATACATTGATTCTCTTAAAATCCTTATACTTCAACCAATATCTCCTTTTCTATTTCTTTTGATTTTATTCTATTTTCTGTGACCATTTGCCCATCAAACAAATTAATAATTCTATCCGCATATTTCGAGTCCCTCTCAGAATGTGTTACCATTATTATGGTAGCACCATCTTTATTAAGTTCGCTTAATAAATTCATTACTTCTATTCCATTTTTAGAATCAAGATTTCCAGTAGGTTCATCGGCTAAAATCAAATTTGGATTCGTCACCACAGCTCTTGAAATAGCCACACGTTGCTGTTGCCCACCTGATAGTTGTTTAGGGAAATGTTTTGCTCTGTGCGCAATGTCCATTCTCTCTAAAACTTCTTGAACACGTAACTTTCTTTCTTTATTATTTACTTTTAGATAAATCAAAGGTAGCTCGACATTCTCAGCAACTGTAAGCTCGTCAATCAAATTGAATTTTTGAAATATAAAACCGATATTGCTTTTTCTCAATTCAGCAAGTTGTTTTTCATTGTAACCACCTACCTCTTCTCCGTTAAATTGATAACTCCCATTCGTTGAGCCATCCAACATACCTATAATATTTAGTAAAGTCGATTTACCACATCCTGACGGCCCCATTATGGCAGTAAACTCACCTTTTTTTACTTCAAAACTAATATTATTTAGTGCCAAGGTTTCTACTTCTTCTGTTCTAAAACTTTTATTTAAATTTTGAATCTTAATCATTTTGATAGATTTTATTTGTTAATTAAAAATGACTTCACTTTTATTAATCAAGCCTTTTGTTATTTCACTTTCTACTTCTTAAAAACAAAAGCATTATTCACATATGATACTTTTTCATCAAGTAATATTGTCTTTTTTACTTCAGTTATTTTACAAGTAGGGTTCGCACAAGAGTTACAATGGCAACCTGTATTTTTATTTTTATTTTTCATCGAGTACCGCTTCATTTGAATATATTAACAATTCTTTTTCGGCAAATAAACGTTCTGCAATTATTCCTCTGTTACTACAATCAGCAATTAGTTTATTTGATTCAATTATAGGATTAGACTCATCTGTATAAGCCACATCTAGAATATGTCTTATCCACGGTTCTTCTCCCATTGCATAAACATAGACTTCTTTTGGTTTAAAAATATTTACCAATCCAATACCTTCTGAATAATTACATCCTCTTCCTCTACGTGAATAATCTTTATCTCTATCTGGCGTTTCAGGAAATAATGGACCATACACCCATGATGAAGGTGCTCCATCGCATTCCATTCCTAAGAACAAGACATCAACCTCTCCATATAATTCGTGTACTTTTTCATAAAGTTTTGGCTCTATGTTACACGAATCTGCTACTGAGAGAATTGAAGAATCATTATAATTAATTAAATAGCATATCTTACTCTGAATAAACAGGTCATGATGTTCACCTAAGAATGGGATTCCTGTTATTTTTCCTCCTGGAAATTTAATCTCTCCGAATTCTTCAATTTCGCTAACATTATCAAAACCTAGATTCTCAAATAAAAGTTTTAAAGATGGATCTTGTATGGTTCCTTTTACATTTGCACCTACTATTATATTATCTACTTTATGTCTAATTTGTAACATTGTTTCAATTAGCACGTGATCATGATGACTATGCGTAATAAGTACATAATCAATTTTTTCAGGTAAATCCTCATAGGTATATCTGGATATATCGGATTCATAGGTATAGCTTAGTACAGGATCAAACAAAAAGGAAACACCACCAGTCTCTACAAGTATACAAGCATGTCCAAAATATCTGATTCTCATATTATCCCCGGTATACTCTTGATACTCATTAGGCTTTTCTTCAGTAAAAAATGATTTAAAAAGTTCAGAATTATTTATTTCAACACCTAATGATTCTTTAATGTAGTCTAAAGTTTGAGGCTTTTTTTTCATTTTAAACAATTCATCTAACCCTTTATTGGCAAATGGAATATTAAGTTTTAACGTATCCTCGTTTTCTAACCTTGGTGTAGAAAATATGAATGGTCGATCAGCATCTTTTTCTATCGTTGAGATAGCGATAGATTGAGAGGAAGTATCATAAAAATCACTTTTATACAATAAGCCCTCAAAAAACCGAAAAGAAGGATTATGATTCATATCGTAAACTAACTCTACATGTCCCTTAAGAACTTCAGGTACTTTTTCATATAAAGGTTCCATAGAATATCCCTTAGCCTCTGTTTCTAGCATCTTATACAAATCCTTAATTGCTTTTGCAAATTCTATGTTACTTTCACAATCTTTTTGAGTTTGCGAAATAAGTTGTTTCACTTCTTGTACTTTTTCACCATTTAAATCGATAAAAGGTCCTCCTCTAAAAGCTGGATTATTTACTGCCGAGGCATGTATTTCTGGTGCACTTATATAAGAGTCCATCATTGGTAAATGTCTGTGTACAATATTTAAAGCCCCTTGTACTGGTGGGATGATTTGTATCCATGCATACCAATCATTAATTAAAGGTTCTATTTGTATATTTTGCTTTAAATAATATAATTTGTCACTCATAATGGTTATATTTTAAATTGAAAAGTGATGCTTGAACACTTAATTATTTTCTCAACAACTTCCTCTTCATCAGATTTTTTAAAAATTTTTGTATTCTAATTATGAATTATCATTCCCATTTTTTTAAGTATAGCTTCGCAAAAAAACAAACTTTCTTAGTTCAATGGAATATCTGCCGTACCAATTATAAAAGGGAATACTTCTCCTGTCATCTTATTTTTTGTAATAATATCATCTATCATTTTAAAGAAGATATCTTCTACAATAATTATTTTAATATGATTCGCTCTGAGTCACCAAAACTGTCATAGTTACTTGTAATTACTTTGTCGCCAGATTGTAATCCTTCCAAAACTTCATAATATCTGGAATTCTGTTTTCCGATACGAATATTTCGTTTGATTGCTTCATCATTGTTTGTACCAACTACAAAAATCCATTGTCCCCCCGTACTTTGAAAAAAGCCTCCTTTAGGAAGAAGAACAGCATCTGAAGATTCTCCCAATTGTAATTTTATATTATAGCTTTGTCCAGTTCTTATAGTCACTGGTTTGCTGCCTGTAAAAACGAGATCTACTTTAAACTTTCCATCACGTACCTCGGGGTATACTTTTCTCAGGCGAAGAGGGAAATCATTTCCATTACGTTCTAAGGTGGCAGTCAAGTCTAATTGCACCCGGTCAATATAATGTTCATCAATTGTAGCTTCTATTTTATAATCAGTCAACACATTAATTTGTCCGATACGTTGACCGGCAGAGATACTTTGACCGATCTCTGCATCCAGAAAACCAAGCTGTCCATCTGCAGGAGCTCTAACGTTCAAGTGATCCAGCCGTTGATAGACCATACCTAATGTTTTTTGCATTCTGGCTAAATCACCATCTAACCCTCTTAGGGATGTTTTTCGTAAATCATTATCATTTTCTGTTTGTAATTTTATGATGTCGTGCTGTTTTTGAGCTAGCTCATAGTTTTCTTTAGAGAGTAAGTAAGCTTCTTTAGAAATTAATTCTTCTTTATAAAGCTCCTGATTTTGTTCAAAATTACGTTTTAGCCTCTGGAGATCCGTACTTGCGGTTGCTAGTGATCTTCTTCCTTCTACCTGCCTGGAGTCAAACGTTAATTTTGTAGAACGCAGATCATTCTGCTTTAAGGCTAAATTACTTTCACTGGCTAAAATCTGCTCGTAGAGATTCATATTTTCCAGTTTTAGAATAATATCTCCTTTTTTTACCGTTGCACCTTCCTCTATCAACTTATCACTTACCCTACCTCCTTCATATGCATCCATAAAAATGGTTGTAATAGGAGCCACGTTACCACTAATTGTAATATAGTCATCAAATTTGCCTTGTGTAACTTCAGCAATTGATAGTTTATCTTTCTCTACTCTAAAACTTGAAATCCCAGCTGCAAAAACCAACTGATACCCTGTAAAAAGTAATAGTAAGCCAAGGGCGATATAGCCGTAGTGCTTTATTTGTAATCCTTTTTTCTTTTCGATTTTAGTATCCATAATCTTTAAAAGTTATAATCTGTAATTCTCATTATCTATTTCAATAGTCTATTACCAACCATCTCAGGCTTCCCGTAAACATTTCCAATTTTAATCTGATAAACTGTATACTATTTAACAGAAGCATTCGCATCCATATTAAAAACAGGTAAACCTCTATAAAAATCAAGTGTGCTTTTGTTTACCTCCAAACTCAGCCGAACCATTAAATTCTGATTCTGAGCAGTAGCAAAGAGATTCTTTGTTGTAAAGAGATCAATTGAATTGATGAGCCCTTTTTCATAGCGTTTTTGTGCAATGGTAAAAGCTAAACTCTGCGATTCCATAGCTTTTTTTGTTTGTATATATTCTATTTGTAGTGCTTCATATTGTTGTACTATATCCTGAATAGTTTCATAAAGCTCTTGCTCCTGTATAGCTAAATCATTTTCAGCACGTAATTGAGCTATTTTTTGTTGTTTTATACTGGATCTGGAAGACCAACCATTACTTATAGGAATACTCAATGACAATCCTATGAATTGAAAAGAATTATCTCTAAACTGATCTCTATAAGGAATAATAACACCTAAGCTATCTGTTATCGTTTCGTAGTATCCAGTTCCATACCCAGTAAACAAAGAGAGAGTAGGATAAAGCTTACCGCGCTCTACTGCTAATTGTTTCTTTGCTGCCTCTTCTCTAAATTTACCAGCTTTGATGATTGGCATGAAATCTTTTGCTTTATCAAAAATTGAATCTGACCTTATTTCAAAAGTCTCTGGGTTTGTTATTTCTTTGGATGTGTTAACCTCCACAGAAATATCTATAGTACCTTTCAGGTTCATTTCTTGAGTCAATATTAGTTTTGCAGCTTTCAATTGATTATCTGCCTGAGTAACACTTAACTTATCCGTCAATAAAATTGATTCTGCTTCATACAAATCTGCACCCGCCATAAGCCCTAGCTCTATTTGCTTCTTGACTAAATCATAATTAGTTTGTGAGATACTCTCTTGCTCCTTAGCAATAGTTAAAGATCCTTCAAAAAATTGTATATCATAAAATGCTTGCATGACTCTAAAAGCCAATAAAAATTTTTGTTGTAAAGTTTCTTCTTCAGTGGCTTTATATATGAATTTTGAAGCCTTAATGCCATTTAACTTCTGGAATCCTTGAAACAAATCCAGAGAAGCTTCTAAAGAGTATGTATTTGTAAAAAATTCTGTGTCTGAGATACTATTATCATTGGGATCTACAGATCTACCAAAACGAATTCCATAATCTGAAAACGCCGTCACAGAGGGCAACAAATTTCTAAAGGATTGTCTATACGTTTCTCGGCTCGACTCTGTATTGTATTTAAAATCATTGAGCTGAAGATTATGTTCTAAGGCATAGCTTACACAGTCATCCAGAGTCCAGGTTTCTTGCGAAAACATGGACTTTGAAAAAAAACATAATAATATGATTAGTAATATTTCAAAATTATTTTTCATAATTCTTATAGCGATAAGCTTTAATTTTCAATTGGATGCATTGCATCGATGAACCAATTTTATTATTTAATGAGATTTTTATAAAAACAAATTCCATAGAAAATTAGATTTTTGTTTACTAAAGAAGACTAAGACAGATCTTTTTCGTGTGATTTTTTCATCTGTAGTTGATATAGATAATTTTTAATGATACATTAAATTTGCATCGCTTTTTTGCAAATAATGTGCAGGAATAGTCGCAGATATATTCTGGCGTAAAGAATTTACCCTAACACTAATTTTGCGGCTGTTATCAATTCTATACACCTCACATTCAAGACCTGATAATTCTCCATGCTCAATTTTTAATGTATCTCCAATACTGGGAAGTTCTATATTAGTTTTAACCTCTGTAATATCCTTTGCTCCAACCAACAGTTTTATTTGATCAATCTCATTTTGAGAAACCCGACCGTATTCATTTCCAAAACGGATAAAAGAACAAGCAGAGTCTACTGATAATGCTTTATGGAAATCTAGTGTAGATGTTATATTTACAAAAATATAACTTGGAAAAAGAGGCGTAGTTACTTTCTTTTTTCTATCACTCCATTGCCTTATCTCATAGGTCATCGGAAGAAAAACTTCTAAACCTAATCTCTCTAATTCCTCTTGAACTTTTACTTCATGCTTATACTTAACATATATAACATGCCAACCAGTACCATTTTTCATAATTCTTTTGTTTTTTTGGCAACTGGATATGGCTTCGCCATTGCCAGTCACATGGGTTTTTTAATTTAAAAAAGTAATCTGTAATTTGAAGAGCTACCTATGATCTTAGGTATCCTTTCTAATGTGATATTATGAATATTATTTCTTAATTCGAAATCCCTTTTTTACCCCATCAAAACTCTGATCTAACTGAAATCTATAATGATACTTAAATCGTATTTATTATAATGAAATTACATCTAAGTTTAGTAAATATTCCATCTTTGGAAACTAAATAGGAATTAACAAATCAAGGAACTACTATTTTAATTATATACTCAAATTTAATCTACAATAAGGGGTATTTTGCTACACCTAAGGGTAGTTATATTGTTATGCACTGAATACTACACTATTGGGTAGGAAACTAGTTTTTAAATCTTGATCTAATTCTTCTGATTCGACTAAATGCTTATTCTCCTCATAGAAATTAATTAATCCGTTGTAAGACATACTTACCGGAATCGTTTCTGATCCAAGATAATCAATAGATGCTCCCACTATTTTTGCTTTAATGCCCATTAAAGTAAGAATGCGTAATAATTTTGCATCACATTCAGCAAAAGCAATATTATCCTTATGCTCACATATAGGTGCAATAGCACATACCATTAGTTTTTTTAATAATCGTAAATCGCTTACTTCCTTTTTTATCGCAAACCTTCCTATATGCCATATTTCGTTTATATCCTGACCATTCGTACATTCTAACGGATTAATTCCAAACATCTTTTGAATAGGTAGCGGGTTAATAAAATCCCATCTTAAAGCCCTTATGGTACCTATAATATCCCCTTTACTAGTTTTTTCCGCAAAAATTCTCGAGTTTGATAGATAGTTCATTTCTTCTCTATATATTGAAGATATATCATTATTATAGTTATTAGGAAAAACTTCATCTGTGTGATGTTTAAAATTCTCTATAACTACAAATTTTGAAATGTTAAAAAGTTCGTTTTGATTAATCTTTGATGAGTAATTTTGTGTGGATTCCATGATTTTTGTTTTACCTAAAATTATCCTAACAAAGAGTTAAATAAACTACACAAAAATGTAGTTACCAGATAATTACAAAAATACCACCCTAAAGTGTAGTTAAATAAAAGGATTTGATTAACAGTTTGTTTTAAAGAAATAAACAATTGTTAATAACCAGAGAGTTATATGACATAAAATTTTGCAAAATCAATTAGTTAATTGATTCATAAAACTGATACTTTACATGAAGCTTAGCGGAATTCTTTTCATAAAAATGTTATAAAAGAATGATTAAACATCTTTTAATTGAGAAATTACAGAATATATTCAAAAAGCTTAAAAGCAGCGACTTTATTAAACGTAAAAGAAAGTTTAACAACAACGTAACATTTTTAGGATCTATGACACTAATAATTAAGGATAATCAAAAAAGAGAATAAAAACGATATTAACGCTATTACATACTAAAGTATTAATATGTAACAGCGATAGTTAAGAAAAGTTAAATTATTTAACCTTTTATTTACAAATAAAAAAAATAGTACTTTTAAAAAATCTTAAACTCAAATTATGGCTAGCGAAAGCGATTTTTTTTCATCACGCAATACTGTCAACAGTCTCTCTGAAAACGAGAAAAATCAAACTATGAATTATTTAGAGGCAATTAAAGCTTTTGCCAGAACCACTTACAAAAGCATTTATGTTATTGATTATGAAAAAAAAGGGTTTGAATATGTTTCTGAAAACCCATTATTTTTATGTGGCCACACCGCCAAAGAAGTCCAACAATTAGGTTATGCGTTTTATTTTAAATATGTTGTTGAAGATGATTTAGATTTACTCTTAAAAATCAATACAATAGGTTTTGACTTTTATGAAAAAATTCCCGTAGAACAACGTATTTACCACACTATCTCTTATGATTTCCATTTAAAAAATCCAGATGGAAAGATCATTTTAATTAATCAAAAGCTAACTCCTGTTTATTTAACAAATACTGGGAAAATTTGGAAAGCAATTTGTATTATTTCACTTTCCTCAGAAAAAAAATCTGGTAATATTAAGATTTATAAAAAAGGTGATAATAAGATATTTGAGTATGATCTTGAAGGAAGTTTTTGGAAGACTTTAGATAAAATAACACTCACCAATCGTGAAAAAGAAGTTCTTCAATTTTCTATTAGAGGATACACAATTGGTGAAATATCAGAAGCAATTTTTGTTTCTTCTGATACTGTAAAATTTCACAGAAGAAAATTATTTGCAAAGTTAGGAGTCGCAAATATTTCTGAAGCTATTGCTTATGCAACGAATAATAATATTTTAATTTAGTATTTATAAATGATCATCAATGATTTTTGATAAATAGAATTCCGGGAATTTTTTAAACTTTTTTTCTGTAGCAATGTTATAGAGTAAGTGCGTACACATAGCTGCTACAGACCAAGATGCTATAGATAATTGAGGAGGAGGTAAATCTTCTTCCTCATTTTTATATTTTTCAATAATATCATCTATCCATTTTTGTGGGTTACCCCAAAATCTTAAATAGCTTGATGCATACTTCACCATCATTACTTCATTAAAAGTCTCATCAGGTTTTGATATTGAATTTAATGACAATCCATCTTTAGCTATAACAGTAACCAGACTACCCCATCCAATATTATAGGGATGCAGAATAGGAATATCTAGTTTTTGACAGGCTGTATCAAATATCAATGGTACCGGTGATGAAAAATCCAAGGCATTGATTGCTGCCTTATGACCAGAGATATATTCCCCAACATTTTCTACTGTCAAAAAAAAGTCCAGACTTTTAATCTTTGCATTTTTATTAATCGACAACAAACGTTTTGATAAGGCATCTACTTTATTGGTATCAATATCATCCTCTGTATAATTCTGGCGATTCAGATTAGATCGTTCTACCTGATCACCATCAATAATAGTTATATTTTCGAAACCAAAACGCAAAGCGCATTCTGCAATAATACTTCCTATCCCACTACCTGCCAGTAATATTGGAAAATCTTTAATTATTTCTTGCTCTTCTTTGTTAATATATATTCGGTTTCTAGTATATCTATCTTCCATCTTGTAATTTTAAGTCAAAAATAAGCTTATATAGATAATGTCTATTTACACGAAAGGGTAGTTTAACTAAAATTTCAAAAAAATTCTGAATCTTTAACTTATATATTTTTAACGTAAGAATAAAAATTTGAAGTAAAATTTGAAGTTACTCAAAAACAAAAAAGCCACTATATTTAAATATATAGTGGCTGGTTGTAATACAAATTTATAATTGAATCTTTATTCTTTTAAAATTGAGCGGCTCACTCCATTTACCCAAAGAATATACATTCCACGATCTAATGTACTTATATCTAAGACTCTTTCTGTACCATTAATGATTTCAGATATTTTAATTGTTTTGCCAGACATATCTGAAAACTTTAACACTGATTTTTCAGGTATATTTTCCAGCGTTACTATTCCACTTGATGGATTAGGATACGCCAAAATCGGAAACTCTCCAATTTTTAAATTTTCTTCTGCACTACGGGTCGCTGATGAAAATTCAAACCAATTTACATTGAATAAAAAACCATTTCCTCCAGTAAATACAAAATATATATCATTAACTCCAGTTGCATCGCTCAAATTAGTACTCACTGTCCCATAAAGCTGATTTCCTCCTGTATTCACCACAGATGCTGTACCTAGTAATGTGCCTGTGGCACTTCCTAAACGAACTTCAATGTCTCCTCCCGTATACACACAAGCAACTCGTGCATCTAAGCTATTCATTCCGGTTAAATCAATAGCATCAAACTTCAACCAATCATTATTATTTATCCAGCCTACATTATCAGTTCCTTCTGAACTCGCTTCTGTCTGAATCCCGAATTGATCATCAAAATCCTCTGCCTCAATCCTAGTTGGTGAACTTGTAACTCCTGCATATACTTCTACTTCTGCAAGAGATAAAGGGGAGTCGCTTAAATTGGATTGTATTCTAACTATTTTTCCTAATGCTCCTCCTGCATCAATTGTTAAGGAAGGATCTGGGATGGTTGTAACAGCTTGACGATAAGTCTCATTATTACTACTATCTGTTACAATAACTGTAAAATCAGATAAACGTTCTTCGCAACAATCTACTCTATTATAAATAATAATTTCGCCAATATTTTCCTGTGCGTCTAATTCAACCTGCCACCATGCATTATTTTCAGTATTAGTATGAGTTACTGAACCATCAAAATATGCTCCATTGGTATCTCCATCGATAGCTCGTGAAGCTATTCCTTGATAACCGGTAGAAGATTGACTAGCTGCTCCATTTAAAGCTAAATTATCATTAGTGGGGAGCGTTATAGTTTCGTCAAAGTTTCCGGCCCATTTAATTCCTTCTTCTACATGACGCATAAAATTGGAATCATCTGTATAATCACTATCATTATGTCCTAATGCTGTATAAAAAGAACGACCACCTTCATATTCTTTATACCAAGCAATAGGCCTGGACTCATCATAATCATTAGTTCCCGTCGCTTCTACAGTCAATAAATTAATATTACCACTATATAATTGACCTCCATTATTTCTCCAATAATAATATTCTTCTGATTTATTCCAAGTACTCCCCAGAAAATCAACAGTAGGATGTGAGGGATCATTAATAGTCATCGTAGCATTATAATTATTACTAGTATGATATGGACTTGTTTGTACAATAGCACCTACAAGGTCATTATAGAAAGGCCAATCACCGTTACGATAGGTATCTGTAGCTGCGTGAATACCTACATATCCACCTCCATTACGAATAAATTCTTCAAATGCTGCTTCTTGACTAATATTTAATAAATTTTCTCCTTTAGTATTACACCAAATAACCACATCATATTGTTCCAGATTGGCAGCAGTAAAAACTGCTGGATCAAGACTATCATCTGTGTCCCATAAGCCATTTTCAATTCCCTGTTGACGAATCATATTGATACCATCATCAATCGAGGAATGTCGAAATCCGATTGTTTTGTGAAATACTAATACTTTACCTTTATCTGTAGGAGGATTGGTTACCTCGTCTGTTATGACAAAATTAAACGTCTCCCAAGTTCCATCATCAGCACCACTGGGGTATAAGATAGCATTATCTACATTATAGGATGCTTGCACCCATTGCGATGTAAAAACACTTTTTAATGCCACTTTACCAGTGCCCTTTGCCACCCATTCGAATCTTTCCCAGGTTCCCGGATTCTCTCCAGTTGCTCTTACCGCTGCTGTGGTATTATTTCCTTGTACTTGTACATATTTTCCTGTAGAATTTGATTTTAATGCAACTCCTCCACTTGGATGTGCTTCTACAATAAATTCTTCACTTTCACTTGCTAAAGTACTATTAGCTAAAAGCTCAGTACCATTATTCGTTACATACTTTAAATCTCCACCAGATTTTTGAAGTGTGATTGTACTGCCAATAGGAGCATCAGTTATTGGTGTGCTTCCGTCCCAACCTAAAAGTGCTTTTTCTTCAGCAGGAAAATCCGTTACCGATTTAATTTTCATATCACGGTAATAGAGCTCTGCACCTTCTGATTGGATTTGGATTTGTCCATCTGTTAATATTGCACCACCATATACAGAGTTTTCTAGAGCATTAATCAAATTACCATTAACAAAATGCATGCTTTTATCTCCAACAGTGATTACCTCTAGTGTATTCCATTCTCCATTAGGATTCTCAAAATTTTCTGATGCAGATATTAATCCACCCGTATCTAATGGTGAACCGGGAGAAAACTTTTTGCCACTAGACTGAATATAACCTTGTGCACCTGCTAATCCAATATAATCTCCACAATCACCCTCCTGAACCTGAAACTCTAAACTGGATTTCCAAACATTCCAAAAGCTACCGTGTTCTCCCTGGCAATGGTATAAAATACCACTATCTCTTAATTTATCCAGCCTGGGTTCATACTTATCTTCTCCCCACTTGAACTGTACTGAGAGATGATAATTAGAATATTCTGCTAATGTTGTAAGACCTCCATATACTTCTCCTGTGATTTTTAATTGTAATTCACCTCCTTCATTAATTACAGAAAAAACATTCAAGGGATCATTACCAAGACCTAAAGGAGTTCCAGAAATTCCATCAGTACTGGTTGCTCCTGGCAGACCTGTTGTTACATGTGGAACTCCCATCCATATTTCCCATTGACTCAGATCCTCATCAATAAGATAATTCCATTCATCTTGTGCACTTGCCGTAAATGCAAATACTAGTGCAACTAACGTCACTAGCGTATTAATTCTTTTCCTTAACATGATTTTGCGTTTTAAGTTGGTCTATATACTTTACAAACGCTTATAATCTCTGATTATTATTAGAAATTTTAATTTAATCCCATGCACCTAACGCCTTTGAAGATTGTATCTTTTTACTATAATCACTATCAAGATTAAATATGAAAAATAAACTAATAAATTGTTTATAAAAACTGATAATAAAAAACACATAACAAGAACTTTAATACATCTTGATTTTGAATCTTATTCCAAAAAACAAATAGTATTTGGAAATAATTTATTTTCAAAATGAACTTTGTACAACTATCTAAATCAAAAAAATAATCACCCTATAGACTGACTGGAAAAACATAACAGTGTCTAATATCCTTTTCAGTAATAATTATAGATATTTTTTCGATTTTAAGAACTTTATCATTTTTGGATGTATTGTTTGTCTATCTAATTTTCGGATTGGTTTTGTTTTTGCTCCATTTTTAACTAAAAAAGTAACCATCGCAGTATCATTTTTTTCTACAGCGAAGCAAATCGGTGTTTTAGCTTGCCCAAAACCGAGAACTGACTTCATTTCAATAGTAGCGCCTTTTTCTAATAAAAGTGCCACCACTTCTTGATTTTGTGTTTCTACTGCTATGGCTACAACACTTTTACCGTTACCACTTACGTGATTAATAGCAGCTCCTTTATTGATCAAATAAGATATCATAGATAGGTGACCGGAACTACAGGCTGCCATCAATGGTGTTTTGTCAAAAAGTGACTCCTCATAAAAATTAAGTTCTGCTCCATATTGTAATAAACAGTCTACCAATGTCTGATTATTGCTGGAGGCAGCAATGGTTAGCGGAGAACCACCAATACCATTAAAATTAGGGGATACTCCTTGCTCTAATATTGATATTACAAGTGGTATATCTCTACTATAACAAGCCATAATAAGCTGCTGTTGCAGTTCTTTCTGCTCTTTTGGTGTCAAAACGCTCTCCTCAATAAATTTACGTTCTTCTATAGGTTCAGATGTACTTTTATGCTTTTCTACTTCTGAAATCGCCCAAAAGTCAACCGGATCTCGTTTTTCTCTTTCAGATTCTAGATAAGCAAGACTTTTCTTGTAGTATTTTTTTAAAGAATCATTTAAGTGATCTACGTATTTCCTGTCTGTCTCACCTTTCTTAAGAGATAGGGATGCCATGGCATATCCAATCATTGGCTCTGGCAGATATCCTTGGCTTTTCATTTGCCACCCAAAACCATTATGTAATCCGGTATTAAATTGAAAACGTGCGTTTCCTATGAAAATCCCAAAGCCAAAAACGATAGCGGTTAAATCTGTTAAGTATTCATCATTTTGATCGATTCGGTTTTCTCCCAGAAGCTTTTGGTGTGATAGCTCATGGCTAATGGTAGCAATCATAGCTTCGGGAGATTGTAATTGTGATCGTTCCAATCTAATAATCGTTAGATTATCCAATTGCTGATAAGTACCTGCCGCACCCTTAGAACGACCATGTATATCAGCATCAGTAGTTAATAACGTGCCATCATCCATATAGTTTGATGATTCTGAAAAAAAACTCAATTGAATTGGCACAGCCTCTATAAACATTAGAGTTTTGCATCGTTCTAAAACATACAATGCATCTTCTTCTGTTCCATCAAATTCGCGATCAAAAAAATCATGTGTAGGTTCTACCGTAGTCATGGATAATAATTGATTTTTATCCAGAATTTGGTTTAAAAAGCTAAGGGATTCTTCTACCCATTTCTGATCTTCCTTAGTGATCGGAAGTTTTGTGTTTTTTCTCCAAAACATATATTTTTATTTTACCAATGTGTCCCTGTCAAAAATGTCATTCTGATAAAAGTAATATTACTTTTATCAGTTAAGGTAATTTTTGTATTTATTTCGGTTATTTCTTCATCATCTATAAATACCAGAAAAAGTCCATCTGTAAAAGCTTCTAAAGCTTGTTCAATAGCTTTATTTTCTTCTGCCAGTTTTTTATTTTCGATATCTCCAAACGTCATTTTACCCTTTGTGGATTGCTCCTCAATTTCTCCCGGAGTTAAGAATGAAATCAATACTTCTCCTTCTCGCTTTTCATTATATTTTTGTACTTGACTTTGAACACAGGCGATAATCAATTCACTAAGGGTTTCAGGAATGGTAGCAACATTAACATCAACTGTCTTTATTCGTTTTTTACCTAACCGTTTAAGTTGTAAATTAAAGGTATTCATATATTTTTGTTAAGGTCATTAAGAATTGATTTGTGCCAATACGGTAGGGTCTTGTATTTTGTGATCTTCTGCCAGTAATTTCATTTTTGAGATGATCTCAGCTGATTTAGGGTCATCATCTACAAAAGGTAAAAACATACGACCTCTATGCTGACTATGCACTGGTATAATCGATAAATGAAGTCCCGCTTTACTAATATTTGCACTTCCTAAATGAATACTGTATTCCCCTAATGCACCTTTCACGAGAATATGCCTTTCTTTTACTTCGATATTATCTAACTTAAATAATCGTGCAGACTCTTTAGCAAGTGCGGCACGCATCTCCATCGTACTATGGCTAGCCTCAGGGTCTACTCCACCTAAATGAGCTACGCTCACGACCAAATCAACATCTCTCATCACCTCACTAAAAACTACAGATGGGATCTCTTCTAATGGTATTGGCTTGTAATCTTTTAATGAATGAAAACAAACATACTCTAAAGTAGGTGCCTCCACATCTGCCGGAGAAAACCAATCTGCCATGGCATACATTGTTGCCATAAAACCTAAGCTATGATACACTTTTTGTAACCCTTCATCCCTACTCACAGTCCAGCCTCTACTTCTCAATACAGCAATGGTTTTCTTGGGTTGGATTTGATGCCCCTGATATCGCTCTGATCGGAAACTATGTTCACGCTCATTTTCAGTAATTACATATAACTCACGGAATACCTGTTTAAATGGCTGTATGATACGATGTTCAAAAAGATACTTTTGATATACATCCCATTGCACCGCCTCATATAAATGCGAAGGATGCGCAATGACTACTGTTTCGTCTTTTGCCAATGTATGTAACGTACCTTCTGTATCACGGAGACCATCTATATCATAGAATCCAGCTATTTTATGTGTTTTATTATATAATATTAATGTACCCAGCATTGCTTTGACTACTGGATGACGCATGATATTCTGAATTTCTTCTAATCCAAATGGATCTTCACGAACCATTGCGTTTTCCAGTGATTGGCGGGTGCGAGCATATTGTTTGGATAGAAAGCTTTTACCTTCCTTCAGCATTTGTACGCCTTTATCTTTTTTATACTTAGCAGGAATAGTTTTCTGTATTTTATCTCCTTTAAGTACTTTTATTTCTGCCTTACCTTGCTCATTAACCATCAATTTTATAGTAACATCATTAAAAACTACCGTATCATTCTCCATAATTTTCTGGGTAGCTTCACCTTCCATAGCCCATCCAAAACGGATGCGATCCTGATACCCTGCATTTCTGGAGAGATTATCCAAAGCTATTTCTGAAGCTATTTTTTCACTTTCCTGACGTTGTGATCCAAATTGTTTACTCTCTTTTAAAAAAGTTTGTATCAAATTATATCGGCTCAAAAGATCTTTTTTCGGATTTCTTTTACTTAAAGGAACTAATCCTAGGGCGCGTAGATAATCTTTATCTCTTTTTTCATTAACTTTTTTAAGCGTTTCAGTAATCTTAACTTCACCCAGCATTACACTAGAATATAATTTTACTTGTCGATGTCCATTACCAAAGGAGATATACTTAGCAGCTTCGTGTAGTATTTTCCAGTTCGCCTTGCCTAATTTCGCATACACTTGATTGAACCAATCTATATCAATAGCGCCATTACTAAAATCATTTTTAGGAATATTAGAATATCTGGAAATCACCGTTTCTTTCTGAGCATTCATATACTCTGAAGCGTGTGCATGGAACCACCAAACCGCATTTTCTAATGATTCTATTTTAAGGTATTCTCCAATCCAACCTGCCCATTGGGTAGCATAACAGGCAACTTCCATTAATCGTTTTTTTGTAATCTTAGCTTCTTTAACCCCCTTAGCAAAATCCTCAAAAGTATCTGTTTCTGAAGGGGTACTCAAGCGAATAATAGTACTGAAATTAGATTTTTTACTATCACGAGAATAAGAATATCCTCTTTCCAGATTTTCCTTTCCTAAACGTTCTAGTACCTCAAATACATATGCTACTCCCTCTATCTGTACAAATGAACTCACATATTCTGAGACTTCTGTAGGTAAATCACCCCGCTCTAGTTCTACCTGAAGCATATTTTTCTTTAAAGACTTCATTAGCGTGGTAGGGATATTGTATTCTTTATAAATTTTTGTGTTATAATTGATTCCTCCATCTAATAAACGAAATAAGTCTGGCCTGTATAGTGCCTGAAAAAGGACATCCTCTTCTGTAAGTTTATTTTTTTTATACAATGATAGTACTAAATGTATACCAGGCGGATTTATCTGTCTGTCACTATTTTTAGTATTAACTACAGATTTTATAGTATCTATCTTTTCTGGAAAACCTAATCGCTGAGCAAATAAATAGATATTTAAATCATAATACCGCTTTAGCAGATCTACCTGATGATCTGCTAAACTGTCTATTTCAGGATTAGAAAGCCAGAATCCGGATTGTAACATTAGGTCAGACCAATACACGGTATCATTTCGATATTGGTTCGTATTCAGGTTTTTCGATTTTAAATCCTTAGGACATTTAGCTATCATATCTTCTAGTACATCTATCTTAAAATTAAGTATGGTTTGTTCATCACGATATGCTCGATGTATTGAGGAGAGAATGATTCTTATTTTTGCATTTATACTCTGATACCCTCCTTTTTTATCAATATTTAGTGCATCCATATTAGGAAAGTAAGACTTTATGAAAGTAGTAAGTTCTCCAAAACGTTCAAAAGGATCTCCATACGCATTTACAAAGAATAAGGCATAAAACAGTTCGAAATCATTAAGTCTTGATGCTTCATACCATCCTTTCCATACCTCTGCTAATGGTAAATCATTAAGGTGATCCATCACTGTAAAATTTTTATAATCTTTGGTAATATATCGTACCACATTACCAAATAAAACTGTTACCATTTCTCCCTGATAACCTTCATATTGATATTCATAGTCCCGATGTGTGTGCATCAGATCAATAAGTTTATTAATTTCTTTTACAGTCTTAGCTTCATCTACTAATCCTTTTAAACGAAAACCAGGAGCAGTTTTCAGAAAACTCAATACACTTTTCTTTTCTTCAAATCGTGATTTTGGCTCAATTAATGCACTTAATTTATCATAATCAATAACTCCAAAACCATTAGCAAAAGAAAACTCACTTTGATTTTGTTTGGAGAATTTAGCTAATAAAACTTCCTCATTTTTGGTAAAGCTTTTTCGTTGTTGATATTGATGTATCTGTTCTGTTACAAATTCTGGATATCGTTGTTCATCTTCTAATACCGTCAAAATTTCCAGACCTGCTAATCTTTGTTCTACTTTTTTAGATACTATTAGATTGACTGTACTGGTTTTTACTTTTTCTTCAGGTTGTTGTACTAATAATTCAATTGTGTATTTTCTTAAATCTTTTCCTTTTCTCGCAAGTAAATCTTCAAGAATTCCCAATTCTTCTGATACCAAATTCATATAACGAAATGCCTGTAGTCCTGTTGCCATTACTGAAGTATTGCGATCCCGGATAGCTTGGTGTATAAGTGCCCTTTTCCAACTCCCCTTTTCTAGCTCTAACTGCGGAATCTTATTTTGATTGCCTTGATAATATCGATTGGAAAGTGAGTAAGTATAATGTTTAGGAAATATTTTACGTATGAATGTTTCTCTTACATTAGATGGCAATTTGGATATATTTTCTGCAAGTATTACTAATTGTTCGTCGTTGGCATACCTAATGAGGTAATCATAAAAATAATAAGGTGTAATATTATAATTTTTCCATTCAAAAACGGCACCAGAAAAAGCTTTTCCATCTTTAGGCAAGGCATCTGCTGTTGCTTTTATTTTTTGAAAAAATTCATCTTTTAATTCAAATGCAGGAGCATTGATAAGACACCAATAATCTAATGCCACATCATTACCCCAGGCATTTTCCATAAAAGGAACTAAATTATGTTTTGTTCTTTTTGTTTCATAAATAAAGAATAAAGCTAATAACTTTTTCTCCTTAAGATCAGTTTTATATAATATTGTAAAAGCTTCATCATTAGCCCGACTTACATTCGTTAATGCCAATACACACAACGCTACATAAACCTCCAGGTTATCTTTACTTTTTAGTGCCGCGGATATAGCACTATTATCAGCAAGAAAAGTAATTGCTAGTTCTAATACCCTTTTGATTGTTGTTTTCTTTGGAGCATCCCATCCAAAACCAAACCAAGTATCTACTGCCCGGACAACACTACTAAAACGTGTGAGATTATGCTCTAATATCGTATGAATAAGATATTGTAAAGCTCCAATATTGGTTTCATCTAATGTTTCCAGTATAACTTGTCGTAATCCTTCTTGTCTCTGTGCTGCTAACAAAAGTTTTTCTACCAACTGCCAGTTTTCTTGTTTATCAGTGAGTAACAATGCTTTGATCATATCCTTAGAGACTGCACCCACCTCATCTTCTCCATTGATAATATCCTGTATGGTTAATAATAATTCTTGATGACCATCCTGTAATACCACGGCAAACATATAACCATTACTCATATTCTGATAATACCCACTTAGTCTAACCTGTTCTGGAAAACTACAGTCTGAAAACCCATATATACTAGTGTTATATAACATACGTAGCCGCTCTAAATTTAATAATAGGTGTGAGGTGCTCGCAGCGATCCGAAAAGGTCTTCTATTATACCCTCTTTGAAAAGGGAGTGTCTTAGTAAATTCCCAAATTTTAGAAACATATGGAGCTCGTAGTTTACCATACAGCATTTCTGCTAGCAGTACCCCTTCTTTAGTATTCCAAGGATTATGATGGACATCTTCACCAAAAACCGACTGGTATACCTTAACTAATGGCATGCGATACTTACTTTTAGGCAACGTATTGGTCAATAATTGACCTAGAACCAAATATGGATTCGAAAAAATTTTAAAATCTTGTTCTTTTAAATTTGCCTTTTTCTTCCCTTTTAAAATTTTATCTGCTTGCTCTTTTGAAATCATCTAAATACTGGGTTTTTAAATTTTATCGAGTTACTACTTTTTTTCGTTCATCTAAAATACTAAACAAACAAAGAACAGTCTTAACTGAATTCAGGGTTTATCTACCACCACAAACCACCTTTTTAATATAAATAAGATCTTTATATTTTAAAAAAGTATCTGAGTTAATAAAAAAAACTTATGAATTAAAGCGTTTATATTGACTATGGTAATTTTGAATAAACTTAATTCAGATGAAGAAAAGACTGGCAGTGCTAAATTTACTATCCGTATTATTGGTTATTGGCGTTAACTATTTTTCACAGGTATATCGGTTTAACGATACTACAATAGGAGAGGTAAGCGATCGATATACCAACCTTTTTACTCCTGCTGGATATGCATTTGCAATTTGGGGTCTCATTTTTTTAAGTTTAAGTGGGTATGTTATATTTCAGATTAATCGTGTATTTTTTAGTAAGAAAAAATCAGACTTTATAGAACAAACGGGGTATTGGTTTATGCTAGCTAACCTATTAAATACCTGCTGGGTACTGGCATTCATTTACGAATATACAGGTACTTCTGTTTTAATTATGTTAGGACTTCTTTTTTCTTTGATTCAAATTATTATTAGAACGAATATGGAACGGTGGGATGCTCCTATAAGCATCATTGCTCTTGTATGGTGGCCAATCTGCCTATATTCAGGCTGGATTGCGGTAGCTACTATTACTAATATCTCTGCTTATCTCGTTAAAATTAATTGGAAAGGGTTTGGAATTACGGAGGAACTATGGACATTAATAATGATTATGATTGCAGTTATGCTTAATGTATTTATGATCATACACCGCAATATGAGAGAATTTGCACTTGTTGGGATATGGGCTTTAGTTGCGATATATGTGCGACATCAAAACGCATATCAAATTATCGCACTTACAGCTTTAGCAGGCGCAATCATTTTATTCATTTCTGTAGGAATACATGGATATATATATAGACGCACCAATCCTGGAGTTAAGCTAAAAGAAAGAATAGATTCTTAGCTAAAACATATAAGCAATATCTCCACTCCAGCTAGGATAGGTAAAAATAATATCCTTTATTTCTTGTACTGTCATTTTTTTATATATCGCCATTGCAAATAAATTTATAACTTCTCCTGCTTCCGGTCCCACAAGATGTGCACCCAAAATAATATTGGTACTTTTATCTACAATGGTTTTATAAGCGTAAATCGGTTCGTTTACTCTTTTTGCATTATAGGAGGACGAAGCATCTTTGTTTACAACATGGACATGCTTATATGTTGCCTTCGCCTCTTTTTCTGATAGACCCACTGCAGCTATATTAGGCAATGTAAAGGCAACTGTAGGAGAAATAGGAAAATTAGCCTTTTTTTTATTTCCGTGATGAAGATTATATGCTGCAATCTTACCTTCTTTAGAAGAAAATGGAGTAAGTGGCACTGTATTATTTGCAATATCCCCACAAGCATATACCATTTTATTTTTAGGGTTTTGCAAATATTCATTGACCTCTATTCCTTCTTTATTATGAGACACATTTCCTTTATCAAGCTCTAAACTCCCTGTGGATGGAACTCTACCAGTTGTATTAAAAACCAAGGTTGCTTTTACAGATTCTTTTTTATTAGCGACCTTATAGTGAACACGCTTATTTTTACGTAATTCTTCAATTTTAAGAACCTCTGCATTGAATATAAATTTAATACCCATGGATTCTGATGCATTTACAATATAAGCAACCATATCTTTATCAAAAATAGAAAGTGGTCTTTCTCCAGAATCAATCACTGTGACATCAACTCCTAGACTCGCCGCCATATGAGCAAACTCCATACCTATATATCCCGCGCCAATGAAAATTATCTGATCAGGTAATTCATTAAGTTCAAGAAAATCATCACTTAGCAAAGCCAATGAGCCTCCTTTGATGGTAAGAGGCTTAGGTATCAATCCTGCTGCAATTATTATTTTTTTTACTTTTACACTCTTACCTTCTACGGATAACGTATTAGTATCTATAAATTTAGGAGATTGATGATACATTTTTATATTTAGTTTCTTCAATTTTTCCTCTGTTTTAATAGGTACAGCTTCTGTAAATTCTGATTTAAATTTCATGATATCCTTCCAACTACTTTTAGGAAGTTTTGAAATTCCTTTCCCTTTTAAATACTGAGAAGCATTGATAAGTCTTGTAGTACTTAGAATTACTTTTTTAGGGTCACAGCCTCGGTTAGCACACGTACCTCCAAACTCTCTATTATCTGCAATAGCAACACTGTAACCTTCTTTAACACAAGCTTCTGCAGCGACTTGCCCAGCAACTCCGCTCCCAATTACAAAAACATCAAATTCTTCTATAGCCATACTGATACAATAATATTATTACTTGAAATTCATTTTTAATGATGCTAAACATATGATAAAGACCCTCAATGAGACTGTACTAATTAGTTCGCTAAAATATAGGTAATTTACAATATGATAGTTATTATAATAATAGATTTATGATATCTTTTACTTTTTTGAACTCCGTAAAACACTAACACTTATACATCCTTCTATTTTTGCTAACACCTGTTTTAATAAATCCTTTAAATCCAACATTTACTAATGGCGATAAATTATACATTAATCTTACTATAAGCCCACCATAGTAAACCGCTTTTTATTAATAAAAACATCTTACCATACATATGATTATTAAAGCAATTTAAGATGTAGCACATCTTATGTTAATACAAATGTTAATTTAGGATCAGATATTGCCAAAAAATTATCAACGGGAAAATTGATGCTACTAATATTGTTTTTTCAAGATGTTTTACAACAATTATTTTATAATTGTACATAAATATAATTATATATTTACAGAAAAGTACATTGTATGTCTTCTCAATCCCGTCTGGATAGCGCCTATAAAAATGCCAAGATTATTGATTTTGATGACAGTTCTAAGTTTATACTATTCAGTGATTGTCATCGTGGCGATAATAGTTTTGCTGATGATTTTGCTAATAATCGTAATATGTACTTTCACGCCTTACAATATTATTATAAGAATGGCTTTACGTACTGTGAAATTGGAGATGGGGATGAATTATGGGAAAATCTACATTTTGAAACACTTCTAAGAGCTCATAAAAATGTTTATGAACTGATGCAGAAATTTTATTTTGCAGACAGACTTCAGATGATCTGGGGAAATCACGATATGGTGTATCGTGATCCTAAATATGTTAAAAAACATTTGTATTCTTATTTTGATCATAAAACAAATAAAGAACTTCCATTATTTCCTGGCATACAATATAGCGAAGCTATTATACTAAGACATACTGAGACAAAACAGAATATTTTTCTGATACATGGGCATCAGGCAGATTTTATGAATTATGTAGGCTGGAGGATCAATCGATTTTTAGTCCGGGTACTATGGAGACCCTTGCAGGTTGTGGGTATTTCAGATCCTACAAGCCCTGCTAAAAACTATAGAGAAACAAGAAAAGTAGAGCGTAGAATTAAAAAATGGATTATTAACAATAATAATCCGGTAACCATTATTGGACATACTCACAGACCTCGCTTCCCAGAAGTGAATGAACCCTCTTTATTTAATGATGGTAGTTGCGTACACCCCAGAACAATTACTGGAATTGAAATTGAATACGGAAGCATCACCCTAATCAAATGGCAAATCGCTACTACAGAAGATGGTACTTTAAAAATTATCAGAGTACCTCTCGAAGGACCTCAAAAATTAACCGATTTTATTACAAAATAAGAAATTCCACTCTTGAACAATATACAAGACATATTGGATAACATACCTATCAGGCATAATTTTGTTTCTTACTTTATTAGCTTAGGTATTTTTATTGGGTTTTTGTTAAGTGTAGTGATTCTATGGAAAACTCCTAAAAAAAATAATGCGTTTAGAATTTATGGTTGGTTATTAGTGATACAATCAATTATTGCTACTGATGTTTTCTTATGTTATACCGGTCTTATTAAATATGTACTTCACTTTAATGATAGTACAGAACCATTAGTATTACTTCTGGCTCCGTTAATATACTTATTTGTGTATACATTGCTTAAACGAAGACCAATAACATTTAAAAAACATTGGATTCACTTCACACCCTCCTTTTTATATTTTTTATCACAAATACAATATTATACTAAACCAGTATCTGTTAAAATAAATGCATATTTAGGAGCCTTTTATCCTAATGCTCAAAAAGCTTCAGTTATAGAAAATGCTGATTACAGCTATCTTTTTATTAAAGATAGTTTCAGATGGTTAATTATTATTAGTTTTACTATTTATAGTATTATGTCCATTATATTAATACTCAAAAATCTCTATGCCAGTAATAAGAAAAATGCGGGAAATGTAAGCCTGAGTACCTATTATTTTTCAAGAAATACGATTATAGGGTTTCTGATTACATTTGCCCTTCTTTTTGTTATCTACCTAAATTTTGAAAATGATGGTGGTGATCATTACATATTTATATTCAATACTATAATTGTTTGTATCCTTAGCTTTGTATTACTATCAGAATCACGGTTTTTTTTAACCTCGTGGGTGGCTGACAAATATGAAACATCCAAAAGCAAAAATAATGTAGTTTCCATAGAGGAAATAGAAGCATATATAAAAACTAACGAGTACTATTTAATAAATTCTGTATCTTTAAAAAGTTTAGCAAAAGAGCTAAATACGCATCCCAACTATATTTCTAAAACAATTAATTCTAGCAGACATCAAAACTTTAACGATTTCATAAATCAATATAGGATTGAAGTATCTAAAAAAAGATTGTTGGACAAAGCATATAAACATCTTACTATAGAAGCAATAGGTAATTCTGTTGGTTTTAAATCAAAGGCAACGTTTTATAATGCTTTTAAAAAGCATGTAGCTATTTCTCCAAGTGCATTTATAAAACAACAAAAGCAACACAGTTAGCTTTTTTTTTAAAACGTCCAGAATTATAATTATTGACATACTACCACATTTTCGACCACTGATCTCACAAAAAAATATTCCAATTTTGGCGAAAATAAATTTCTATTAGTATGCAGCAAAAAATTCGTCGTTACGATCTTGATTGGTTACGTGTTATTGTATTTGGATTACTCATTTTTTATCATGTTGGAATGTTTTTTGTTCCCTGGGGATGGCACATCAAAAATAATGATACGTATAATTGGATGAAGTGGCCCATGCTTTTTGTAAACCAATGGCGCTTACCAATTTTATTTGTCATATCTGGTATGGGAACCTACTATGCATTGTCTCATAGAAATCTCTGGCAATTCAATTGGGAACGAATAAAGCGATTACTAATCCCATTACTATTTGGGATGATAATTATTGTCCCTCCTCAAGTTTATTTTGAGAGGTTAGCACATAACGAATTCATTGGATCTTACTTTTCTTATATAAAAACCACAGCTTATACAGGAATATATCCTGAAGGTAACTTTGGTTGGCATCATCTCTGGTTTCTCCCTTATTTACTTATCTTTTCTTTATTAGCATCACCGTTATTAGTATGGATTAAAGAAAAAACTGTAAAAGCAGACAACTATCTGAAAAAACTACTACTAAAACCATATGGGTTGTATCTATTTATTATTCCATTGTATCTTTTAGAATCTTTAGTAGAACCGTTTTTCCCTATCACCCATGCTTTGATTGATGATTGGTTTAATTTCATAAATTGTTTCGTATTATTTCTCTTTGGTTTTATACTAATCGCTAATGAAAAGGAATTATGGAAATGTCTAAATCTTATAAAAGGTAAAGCCTTAATAATTGGATGCAGTACTTTTTGTATTCAACTTTTTATATGGATAATGGATAAAGACAGTATTCTTATCCATTTTTCTGAAGCATTTATTAAAGTTAGTAATCTATGGAGTTGGATTTTAGTAATTTTAGGATATGGAGCAAAATTTTTAAATACAAAGAGTAACACTCTTACGTATTGTAATAGAGCTGTGTATCCATTTTATATTTTACATCAAACGATAATGATTGCTATAGGCTATTATATTATGAATTTTGATTGGGGGTGGTTACCTAAATTTGTAATAATGGTAATAGGTACTTTTGGAGGGTCTTTAATAATTTATCATTTTGTTATTTTAAAAATTCCTTTCTTACAGCCATTTTTCGGATTAAAAAAACCGTACTTTCAAGAAAAATCATCTTCTTAAAGTACGGTTAAATTCTACAATATAATAAATCAGATTACTCTATATTTAATACCTCTTCAATCTGAGGTGCGTATTTTTTAATCGTCATTTCTACTCCGGATTTTAATGTCATTTGATTTACACTACAGCCAACACAAGCACCCTCTAATTGTACCTTTACGAGTTTATCATTCTCTATAGAAATCAAGGAAATATCCCCTCCATCACTTTGTAAAAAAGGTCTGATCTCTTCTAAGGCTTTTTCCACATTTACTCTCAATTCTTTAGAAGTCATTTTCTATTTTTTTACGGCAGAACATCCTGCCATGGTTGTTATTTTAATTGCCTCTGTAGGTGGTAGATTTTCATTTCTTGCTACTACCTCCTGTACTACATTTCTGGTTAGTTCTTCAAATGCTTTTTCAGTAGCAGTTGCTGTTTGCAATGCTGCTGGTCGTCCCACATCTCCAGCTTCCCTTATACTTTGGACTAGCGGTATTTCTCCTAAGAACGGAACTTTAATATCTTCTGCCAAATGTTTAGCTCCTTCTTTACCAAATATATAATATTTATTATTAGGAAGTTCATCCGGAGTAAAATATGCCATGTTTTCTATAATACCTAATACAGGTACACTAATACTATCCTGCTGAAACATAGCAACCCCTTTTTTAGCATCTGCTAATGCTACATTCTGAGGGGTACTTACTACAACTGCTCCAGTAATCGGCAAAGATTGCATAATTGACAAATGAATATCTCCTGTTCCTGGTGGTAAATCTATCAACATAAAATCTAATTCTCCCCATGCTGCATCAAAAATCATTTGATTCAATGCTTTTGCAGCCATCGGACCTCTCCATACTACAGCTTGGTCAGGCTGCGTAAAAAATCCTATCGACAGTACTTTAACCCCGTGACTCTCTATTGGCTTCATTTTAGACGTATTCCCTACTTTAACAGACAACGGTCTTTCTCTCTCTACATCGAACATAATAGGAACTGATGGTCCATAGATATCAGCATCTAATATCCCTACTTCAAAACCCATTTTTGCTAACGTAACAGCAAGATTAGCAGTTACAGTAGATTTACCAACACCTCCTTTACCAGAAGCAACAGCAATGATATTCTTAATACCAGGAATTGGTTTTCCTTTAATTACATTTTTTGGGGCTTGTTCAGCAACAGCAGGTTTTTCTACCTTTACATTTACTGTCACCTTTGCTTTTTCGTATACCTTTTCGTGAATTGCTTTCATCACATCAACCTCTGCACGCTTACGTATATGTAGTGCAGGTGTGGTTAATTCTAAATCCACAATTACTTCATCTCCAAAAGTTACTATATTTTTTACAGCACCGCTCTCTACCATATTCTTTCCTTCACCAGCTACCGTAATGGTTTCTAATGCTTTTATAATCTCTGATTTCTCTAACTTCATGTGTATTATTTCTATTCCTACTAAAAAATCAATCTAGAATGACTCTAAACACAAAGATAAGTCGAAAAGTTAAGACTATAAAGTCATTAAATTGAAATGATTTATAACCTCATACAAGTTAGTAATAACACCCTTTATATGCTATGGTATGGTTTATGTGCAATGGCTAGTTCACCTATATTCATCAATCACACTAATATGAAACGAACTCTATTTATTTTATTAATCTTTATTAGTCCCTTATATAGCTTTGGTCAAGGTAAATTAGAAAAAGCCGAAGAAAGTCTGAAATCCAGCAAAAACGATAAAGTTTATATTTCAGAATCCCGACCCGGAAATTCTTACAGTTTCTCAGATGATGACGATGATGAGAATGGACTATTAGAGGGAATAGGTGCGCTCTTTGTAGAAATGGTTCTTTATATTACCTATTTTAGTTTGATAGAAAGTCCGCCAGAGTATGAAGAAAAGGCAAGTACAGCATTCATTACAAAATATCCATATTTACAAAATGACAAAGGTAATTTTGCCTATGATTGGGGAGCGGATACCGCATTATTTCGAACCACCATTACGAATCGTTTTATTGCAGAAAACAGAGAGCTTTATGGAAATCATTTAAATGTAAACACCCACTTTCTAAGAAGAACGGGAGTTGAACTAGATTACTTACAATTATGGGAAGAAAATACAAATTTTGGCAATAATTCACTGGCAATATTTACCGTATTAGCCAAATACCATAGAGTACGAACCGAAAAGTTTAATTTATACTGGGGAATAGGAGCAACCCACATAAGTGGAGACATTAGATCTACAGGGTTTACTTACGGACTAGGTGCAGAGTTCTTCTTTGTAAAACCTTTGAGTATAGTAACTAATTTTAATCAGACTCTCTTTGACACAGGTACTTTTGACAAATTTAATGTATTATTAAATTATCATACTAAACGCTATAAATTTTCAGGAGGGTATGAACACTTGCACATAGGAGAGGTCAATTTTTCCACTTTTTCTGCAGGTATAGGCATTTCTTTTTAAAACGTTATTCTCTGATATTATGTAAGCTCAAAATGTTATGTATAGCTCTTAATTCTATCTGAATTCTGGAAGAGCCTTTTAAAATCCTACTCATTAAACACGAATACTAATTCACCCACTTCGGATACTAAAACTCATGTGTATTTTAAAGGTGGACGTTTTATCTTTATTTAATTATTGCTTTAAATTAAAGCGATAATCATATTTAATGATCACTTTTTAAATCACAAAAATGAAACGTCAATTACTATTTTTAACTCTTTTAATAACCTGCTTTTCGGTTAGTAATCTTTTTGCACAATTACCACCCGGACAAGAACCTGGGGGCAAATCCTGGGCAGACAGTTTTCAAGCTAACGGACTTTGCTGGTGTGATTCTACTTTTGATCATGATCTTGATGATATTGATAAAGTATCATATGTCATTAATGGTGTAAAACGAAATATTAAAGATATCTGTGATGAGTTAAAAAATCATCCTTTAGTACGAAATTACCAATCAGGAGATCCTTTATATAATGACATTCAATGCGGTAATGGTCCTGCTAATACTGCCATTGATGAAACGCAATGTCCCGGTCGTGTAGATCTGGGAAGAGATGGATGTTCTGAAATCGGACCAAAATGGGATGTTGCATGGTTAGCATCAAGACCAAGATTTGGAGGAGGAAGTGTAGATCAATTATTTGATAATGGAACATACTATATAGAATCCCCGTCTCTCAACGAACGTTTGTTTACAAGTTCTGCCGTAAATAACAATGTAGCAATGGATGGTGAGTCTACTTCTGATCAGCAAGTTTGGACATTTTCTCATCTAGGAGATAATGTATACACTATTAAAAATAGCAGTACCAATCGTTTCTTAGAGGTGCCACAGGAGATCTGTGAAGATCAAGCAAATGTAGGAACCTGGACCAGTGCTAATAATAGTCACCAAAAATGGCAAATCACAGAAAATGGATCTTCATACAATCTAAAACCATTACATTGCATAGGGAAGTCACTAGATAGAATACGAGGAGCATCAGAAGCTAATGTAGTTATCCATAGTGCTTCTAACTCTAATGTTAATCAAAAATGGACGATCGTATCTACATCTTCCAATCCTATTAATAGCGAAGGAGTAACCATTCTAGGAGAATCTATTAATAAGTATGCAAATATAAGCAGTAGCAGTCCTAATAATGTAACAACAAATAGCACTAGCAACTTTTCTACATTTACAATGGAAGCTATAGGTGGAAACCAATATACTTTTAAAGGAGAAAATGGTAAATACCTAAGTAGTGAAAATGGAACAAAATCTGTCACTTGTAACAGAAATGCTGTAGGTGCTTGGGAAATTTTTACTTTAGAATCCCTAGGAGGTGACGTATATGCAATCAAAGGAAATAACGGGTTGTATCTAAGTCACGAATTTGGAAATAAAGCGATGAACTGCAATCGTTCTGCAATCGGTAGCTGGGAACGATTTGTGATCAAGGATGTGGCTAGCTCTAGATTAGCACCTACTACAGATAAGGTTGCTTCATTCCAACTTAATCAGAATCCAATAAGCAATAGTGATGTATTAAGTATCAATGTAAACCTTACTGATGCCACTGACGCTGTTGCTCAATTATATAATCTACAAGGAAAACTAATAGCACAGCAAAAGTTTAATAAACTAGATGCAGGCACCAATTTGATTACTTTAAGAGAATTACAAAATGCGACAAATCAAATGGGAGCTTATATAGTACGTTTTATAGCCAATGGAAAAGCATATAATAAAACCGTATTATTCAGATAACAAAGGTCTTAAATACAAAATAACCATTAACAATGAAAAGAGGCTGTCTGAAAAGGCAGTCTTTTTTATTAAAAAAACATTATAGTTCTATCATAGGATCCCAAAAAAGTTTTTCGAAGTTCTGAATTTGATTATCTATAACTTCGATCCCTTCACTTTCTAATAGCTGCTGCATAAGATTAGTACCATCAAAATGGTGTTTACCTGTAAGAAGTCCTTTTCGATTAACAACACGATGGGCAGGAACGTCTTCTTCTTTACTAGAAGCATTCATTGCCCAACCTACCATACGAGCACTCTTTGCTGCTCCCAGATATTTGGCAATGGCTCCATAAGAAGTAATCCTTCCGTAAGGAATACATTTAGCTACCTTATAAACTCTTTCAAAGAAGTTGACTTCCTGATCTGATCCATTCTCATGATTATTTTTTACTCCTCCCATGTATAAATAATTCTTATTAGTGTTATGAGTACTAATACTAACATCAATGTACCCATAAAATAATTAGAATATTTGGCAATTGATTCTGTTTTCTTTTCAATTTTTATAAATGAAAATACATACACATACAAGGTCAAAAAGGTTCCCAATCCTGCTGCGGTACTAAATACGACCATTCTCAATAAGTCATACTGGATTTTTCCGCTTACACTCATGGCAGCGGCAATGGTACAAAAATAGGGGATAGGCAATATATTGATTAAAGATATCATAACCCCTTTAAAAAAGCTACGACTACTCCCTCTTTTATATACTTTGAATTTCGCATTTTTTTGTCTCGCTTTTACAAAAAAATAAACTGCCAATAGTAGAAAAATAACCGCACCAGTTCTAAGAAGGATATTTTTTACAAAAGGATTAAAAAAGATATATTTAGCTAATAAAATTGCTACAAAAGCTTGTAATAGAACTACCATTGATGCGCCTGTTGCTACTAAGACACCGTTTTTTTTGCCTCGCTCCAGACAAGTTCTGGCAACAGTCATATTAACCAATCCCGGAGGAATTACACCGACCATGGACGCAAAAAATGTGACTAAAAAAAGCTTCAGAGTTTCCAAATTGATCTATTCAATTATTTGATTTTAAACTGGATGTAAGTTATAGGTTTATTTTTTTCCAAATATTGATTTTCATAAAAAGTTTGTATAGAAGTCACCTCTTCTGGTGAACCTTCCTGATGATATACGTGATGATTTGCATATACCACCTCATGCCCCTCTCCATGAAGTAATCCCAAAGTATACCCATGCATAAACTCACTATCTGTTTTTAGATGCATAAGGCCATCCGCTTTTAGAATTTTTTTATATCGTTCTAAGAATGCATGATTGGTCATTCTATGTTTAGTTCTTTTATATTTAATCTGTGGATCAGGAAATGTAATCCAGATTTCATCAACTTCATTTGTAGCAAATAAATGATCTACCAATTCTATCTGCGTTCTTATAAAACCTACATTATTCATTTCATCTTCAATGGCCGTTTTTGCTCCACGCCAAAAACGAGCACCTTTTATATCAATCCCAATAAAATTCTTATTAGGATATTTTTTTGCTAAACCAACAGTATACTCACCCTTACCACATCCCAATTCTAATACTACAGGGTTTTGATTTTTAAAAAACTTCTCTCTCCATTTGCCTTTATATCCCAGAGAATTATCAAGTACCTCTTCTCTTGTAGGTTCTACTACATTATGAAAGGTTTTGTTCTCATTAAACCGCTTTAATTTATTTTTGCTTCCCACTAATTCTCTGCTTTGTACACTTTATTTTTTCATTCTTGAAAAATTATTCGCTGATTTTTAATCTTCATATACAAAGTAAATCACCCTCTATACTAAAAATAGATTCATCCATAGTTTTGATATGTTTCGTTTTTGACAACTTACATACACTAACGTTAAAATAATTTTTTGGTAAAATTAAGGAAATATCTGGACAGAGAAATAGGATTAACTTTAATATATCACGGATATAATTCATCTCAATCGTATTACTAACTAAAATTACTAAACCTTGAATAAAAAAGTACTTATCGCTCCTCTTAATTGGGGGCTAGATCATGCGACCCGCTGTATCCCAATAATTAACGCATTAATAAATGAGGGGTTTAACCCGGTTATTGCTTCAGATGGTGTTGCATTATCTTTATTAAAGAAAGAATTTCCACAATTAGAATCAAAAGAATTACCTTCCTATGGGCTAAAATATGATAATGAAATCAATAACCTAAAATTAAAAATATTATTGGATAGTCCTAAAATCGCACATACAATCCTTGCAGAAAAAAAAGCTACTGAAAGAATTTTAAAAGAAGGAAGCTATCTTGGTATTATCTCTGATAACAGAATGGGAGTACGACATAAAAGTGTACCATCTGTATATGTAACTCATCAATTAAGTATTCCAAGTAAAAAAAGCACATCAATAAGCACAAAACTTCAAAACAAATGTATTAAAAAGTTTGACGTGTGTTGGGTTCCTGATATGGCAGACGACCCTAATCTAAGTGGAGAACTGGGACATCTCAAAAAAAGCATTGTGCCCATTACATACCTTGGACCATTAAGTAGGTTTAATTATCAAAATCTTCCAAAAAAATACGACATCATGGTACTATTGTCTGGGTCAGAACCACAGCGTACTCTACTAGAAAAAAAACTACTTCAAGAGTTCGAGCAAAGTGATAAGAAAATTGTATTTATTAGAGGAATTCTAGGTGAATCTCCAAAAACTTTTATAAGAAATAATATTACAATTCATAACTTTTTATCCGGAGTTTTATTACAAAACTTAATCAATAGTAGTACTCTCATTATTTCCAGATCAAGTTATGCTACGGTAATGGATTTAGCTAAATTAAAGAAAAAAGCCTTCTTTATACCAACTCCTGGTTTATTAGAACAGGAATACCTTGCAAAAAAGCTGTCTGTTAACAAATTTGTACCTAGTTGTAAACAACATGAGTTTACTCTAAAAAAATTATATGATATAAATTCTTATAAAGGGTTACGTAGTTTTAGCACCTACATTGACTATGGGAAACTCTTTCACTTTTTCGAGAGTAAATGAGAATTCACTTCCAATCCGATAATCACTCTCCACATAGATACGTTCATGATGAGCTTCTATGATATGTTTTACAATAGCAAGTCCCAATCCAGAACCTCCTTCTTTACGAGATCCGCTTTTATCCACCCGGTAAAAACGTTCAAATAAACGAGGAATATGTGCTTGCGCTATACCCTCTCCATTATCTGTGACCCTCACAATTACTTTATTCTTTATAAGATTTTCAATACTAATCTCTGTGGTACCATCTTCTTTTCCATACTTAATCGAATTTACAATCAAGTTAGATAGTACTTGTTGAATTCTTTCTTTATCTGCGTGAACAAGTATCGGTTCTCTATAATTCATATCAAAAATCAAGGCTATATTCTTTTTAGCTGCTTTCATTTCGAACAGGTCAAAAATACTTTGCACTAATTCAATAATATCAAAGTTGGTATAATTAAGATTAAGATCACCCACCTCTAGTTTGGTAATCATATCTAAATCTTTAATAATATATATCAGTCGTTCAACTCCTTTATCAGCTCTACTAAGATATTTTTTCAGAATAACAGGATCAAACATAGCACCATCTAGTAAGGTTAGGATGTAACCTTGTACAGTAAACAATGGAGTTTTAAGTTCATGAGAAATATTACCCATAAATTCTTTTCTGTAGTCTTCCCTTACTTTTAATGTTTCTATTTCTGTTTTCCGTTTCTGAGCAAACTTTTCAACCTCTTTAATTAAGGTGCGCATGTCTGTAGTTACCGGGCTATCCCCTAGCGTATCTACATCTAGCATTTCTATATCATCATAAATTTTTCGAACCCTTCGATAAATAAATTTTTCTACTCTATATTGAATGATTAAAAAACATACTATATAACAGGCTATCAAAAACCCTAGTAAGAATAAAATACTAAACTCAGATTGAGTATATAAAAAAACGCCCAATAAGAGCGTTAATATTATAGTTATGTATAAAGAAGATAAATATGCAAATTTATACGACTTCTTAAATTTTTCTGCCATTACACTACAAACTTATAGCCTACGCCTTTTATTGTTTTAAAGCTTTTATCCCCTATTTTTTCTCTTAGTTTTCTGATATGAACATCAATGGTACGACCACCTACAATCACCTCATTACCCCAAACTTTGTCGAGAATATCTTCGCGTTTAAAGACCTTACCAGGCTTAGAGGCTAATAAAGATAATAATTCGAATTCTTTTCTTGGTAAAATTATTTCTTTTTTATCCTTAACAATTTTATATTCATCTCTATTGATCACCAGGTTTCCTATTTTAACCACATTCTCAGAAATATCATCATCTTTTAACCTTCTCAATAATGCTTTTACTTTACTTACCAGCACTTTGGGTCTGATAGGTTTTGTGATATAATCATCAGCACCTGCATCAAAACCGGCTACTTGTGAATAATCTTCTCCACGAGCTGTTAGAAATGTAATGATCGTATTTTGTAAATCCGGTATTTTACGAATTTGTTCACAAGCCTCAATACCATCCATTTCTGGCATCATAACATCCAGAATAATTAGATTTGGTTTTTTCTTCTTAGCAATCTTTACTGCCTCAACCCCATTCTCTGCTGTTAATACTATATATCCCTCAGCATTAAGATTATACCCGACAATTTCTAAAATATCTGGTTCATCGTCAACCAATAAAATAGTAATATCTTTCTTATTCATTTTGTTATTAATTAGATCCCTTCTTGTAAATATACTACATAAAACGTTGTATCCATATCTTAGAGAACTTGGTAACAATAATCTAACATAAAATGTATGTCTTGATAACATTTAGATAACCTTTACCATTAATTTACACAAGCACTTATTATAGAGATAAAAAAAGCTGAATAGCAAATTATTCAGCTTTTTATGACTCTTGTCTTTATATAAAGATTTAAAATAATATATTATTGATGATCTCGATATGTAGTTAGCAAATTCATAGTAGCAGTAATCAAATCCTTTGTTTCGGTTAAAATACTAAAGTAAAGTGTCGTATTTTTTGGGCTACTCTCTTCTGTCCTTGTTCTGGTAACTTGTTTATTTATTTTTTCATTGACAATAGTAAATAACTCCTGTTTCTCTTCTATAATTTTATTAAGATTATGAAATTCTCTAGTATTAAACACCTTTTTAATATCAGTAAATATCTCATCTAATTCATCTTCGATCTCTTTTAAATCCTTGATTTGATTAAAACGTAACCTTTTATGATTGTTATTAACGTGCTTATGGCTTGCTTTAGAAATATACTCTAATGATTGTGTAATATCTTCTAGATATCCAAGAATTGAAATATAAAAATTACTTGCACCAACACTCGAATCATCAAGGTTTTTTATAAAATAAAAAATACTATCTCGCATTTCTTCTATTTCATTTTCCAATTTGGCAATTCCTTTTCTATTCTTTTTTAGCGCAGTCAGATCATACTTAGCTAAACTATCTATAGTAGATGCATATATTTTATTGCCTCTACTTACAAAAGATTTAATATTATCAGCACTTTCTAATATGACACCTTGTATAGAACTACTTTCTGATTTCTTTAAACTATCTTCTTCTTTATCTGCTTTTGTTTGTTTACGATATTTTATCGTATTTCGAACCAGTAAAAAAACAGCAACTATTAATAATACACCTGTCATCAATGGAGGGTTAAGGTGGATTAAAAATGCAATCAGTGCTGCAGCAAGAAAAGCGCTAATTGCAGTAAAAAACCAACCTCCTATAACATTTAAAACTCCTGCAACCCTATACACGGCGCTCTCGGTTCCCCAAGCTCTATCAGCAAGTGAAGTACCCATAGCCACCATAAATGTTACATAAGTAGTAGATAAAGGCAACTTCATAGAAGTAGCAATAGAGATTAGAACACCTGCTACCATTAAATTTACCGCTGCTCTTACCATATCAAACGCGGGAAGATCTTCTTTTCGAGTTGTTACTGGCAAAGACACTTCTGCAAACTGCTTGTCAGAAAACACTTTAAATGATTTAGGGATAATAGAGGATACAAATTCTGATAAAAGTACAGTGCCACGTACTACTCCTCTGGATAAAAAGTTAGGATTAAACTTTTCATCTCCATCACCTTGTCTTGATAAATCTATAGATGTTTTTACTACCTTTTTAGCCTTTGAAGAAAACCACAAGGTCAATACCATAGTCAGTCCGGCTAAAAGTAATAACATAGTAGGTGTTTCTGCTTTTCCACTTAATGAAGTCATTAAAAATTCATTAGCAGGATCACCAGAAGCACTCCAGTTGAGGTATGATTTCCATGCTGCTATAGGAACACCAATAAAATTTACAAGATCATTCCCTGCAAATGCTAATGCTAGTGCAAACGTTCCAACCACGATAATTATCTTGTAAATATTTGCTCTAAAAAAAGTCATCAATGCAAATGAAATTGCTGATAATATGGTAAAACCAGATACTACTATTAATAAAACATTTGTTTCTAAAAAACCTTTTAAGGTCATAGCTATAGTACCAGCTGCCGGATCAACATTAAATTGATCCCCTTTTGCTTGTATTAATTCTTTAATAGTTTTAAAAGAACTTTCGAAATATAAGTTTGCCCAATCCAAAAATGCCAATGATGAATTATTTGTAACTATCTGCACTACATCATCTCCATAATTTGTTCCTTTAATACCTTTGATGAATATAAAATAAAGAATAGCTGTTAAGGCAATTCCTCCAAAAACAGCACCTATCCACTTCTCCTTCTTCTCAAAATTAAACGTTAATAATAATCTTGAAAAATATTGCACAAATGCTCCAATGGAAAAAGCAACTACTACAGAAAGTAAAATACCTAAAATAATTTCACCTGCTTTTTGCGTATTGATATAATTTCCCAGATCTACCAGAGAAAGAGAATTATCGCCCATTATCTTAATAATGGCGACACAAACCGCTGCTCCTAATAATTCAAACACTATAGAAACCGTAGTTGATGTTGGCATTCCAAGCGTATTAAAGAAATCAAGTAACAAGATATCCGTAATCATAACTGCCATAAAAATAATCATGATCTCTGAAAAGTAAAATTCCCCAGGAACAAAAATACCTTTACGAGCTACTTCCATCAAACCACTAGAAAAAATAGCACCTGCCGCAATACCGAGGCTGGCAACAATCATAATTGTTCTAAAAGAAACAGCTTTAGAACCAATCGCTGAATTCAAAAAATTAACAGCATCATTACTTACACCAACTACCAAATCAGCTATAGCTAAAAGTGCTAAAGCTATAATCATGAAAATATAGATATCGCTCATATTCTTTTACAAATCTTATCGGCAACAAAAATGTTACTAAAATTCTTGCCAAATGTTACTGCAACGTTATCTTTTGTAATTAGAATTGAGTAAAAATGTAAGAAAAGCCTTCGGTGTTTTATAAAATAGCTACGCCTTGTCCATAATTATAATGTATGTAGAAACGAGTGATTCTATAGTTTTACCAAACATAGAATAATTAATTTAGTAATATCAAATAAAAATCAGGTATCAGATAGCCCCAATATAGTAAGCTTTTTTCGCTTAATCCAATGCTAACTTATCTTTCCTGCAATAAAAAATACGCTTTTCTAAGATTATATTATTTCTCTAAAAAATTTCTAAATGACCATCGGTAAACGACTTCCTTTCATCATAAGTTATTCAATCTTAATATTTGTAAAATATTAAATATTTGATTATCAATTAATTATATTGTTATTGTTAATTTAATGTTACCTTAATGTTGTTTCAAAGTAAAATTATAGTTACCTTTGTAATGTTAAGATTAAGAACATCCCTAAATAAGACATACCTATGAAAAATTTATTAGTAATAGCAGCATTTATTTTTTCTGGAATCATGAGTGCTCAAGAAGTAAAGCCCGTTTTTGAAAAAGAAGGAGATTTAGTAAAAGGAACTTTTTACTTTGATAATGGAGAAATACGTCAACAAGGGTTTTATAAAGGAGGTAAATTGCATGGAGAATGGAAATCATATGACGCGAGTGGAAAAAAAATCGCTATGGGTCAATATAATAAAGGTATAAAAACCGGGAAATGGTTTTTCTGGAAAGGAGAGCAATTGTCTGAAGTTAATTACACTGATAATAGTATTGCTTCTGTAACTACATGGTCTAATAAGAGTGACGTAGTAGTAAACTACAATAATAATTAATTTACAACTAAAAAGTCATTCTGTTAAAGTCTGACAAATTTTAAATAAATTATATAGAACCGAACCGTTAAAGCATTTTTAACGGTTTTTTTATGTTTCACCTTTTCAAAAACCTGAACGTTATTAAAACGAATGAGTACATCCAATTCGATAGTTATAATTCACTGTAAATTCTATTTTTTTACATTCATTTCTTTTATTGATTTTGATATTTATCATTTTTCTACTGCAAATCATTTTCTTAACATATAAAATAAACTCAACCAGCAGCTACCCAACCTCTTTATTTACTAATGATTATATGTTTTCAAATTCATATTTCTAGCAAAAATCTATAGATTTCCAAAAACGCAGGTAACATTCTGGTAACGTTAAAATCACTCTTATTTAATTTTTCAGTAACGCACAGGTAACAATAGCTATCGTTATTTGCACCAAATTTAGAACACGTTACATGAGAAAATTTATCATTCTCTGTGCACTATTCGTTGTTGGGATAAGTAGTGCGCAGGACACCGGTTCGATAACTGGTACTTTGCTTGACAAAGAAGCAAACGATCAACCTTTACCCTTTGCAAATGTATTGATCAAAGGAACTTCTAAAGGAACTACTACTGATTTTGATGGATTATATACCATTGACAATCTTTCATCAGGCAACTATACTATAGAATTTAGTTTTGTAGGATATGAGACATTAACAAAAGAAGTTACTGTAAACCCAGGTGAAACAAGCACATTAAATGCCTCCCTTGGAGCTAGTGCAGCAGCACTAGACGAGGTTATTATCAAAACTACTGTTAAAAAAGAATCCGAAGTTGCAATTTTATTAGAACAAAAAAATGCAGTGACTATTCAACAAAAAATTGGTGCCCAAGAACTTTCTAAAAAAGGAGTAAGTGATGTGGCTACGGGTTTAACCAAAGCTACAGGGATTTCTAAACAAAGTGATAAGCTATATGTACGAGGCTTAGGAGATCGTTACAATAATGCATACTTAAATGGTTTACCGATTCCATCGCTAAATCCTAAATTAAAAATGATTGATTTAAGTATTTTCCCTACTGATATTGTCGAGAATTTAGGGATTTATAAAACCTATGCTCCTAATATCTATGGAGATTTTGCTGGAGCAAGTGTTAATATAGATACTAAAGATCGTCCTGGTAAAGGTTTTCTTGATTTTTCTTTTAGTTCTGGTATAAACACCAATGCTGTTAGAAATGATTTTTTCTTATTAAATGGAGGTCAATATGATCAATGGGGATTAGATGATGGTTCCAGAAGGGTTCCTGTATTTTTAGATATACCAAATTATCAATATACAAGTACAGATATCAACTATTATCCTTTTGACACATCCTTTAACCCTAAAAAAAGATTTAGTGGACCCGATGGAGGGTTTGGAGTATCGGGTGGCACATCTTTTAATCTAGGAGAAGTACAAAAATTAGATGTCCTTTTTACGGCCTCTTTTAGTCAGGGTCATGAGACCTCACTTGACGGAACAGAAGCTGCATATAATACTGCTGGAGAATCTACTGTAGGAATTGGCTTTTTTGAAGATGTAAATCGATATAGTTACAAAACAAACACGACTACATTAGGTAGTATCGGCTATAGAATTAATAGTGACCACAAGCTTTTATCGACAACCTTGTTTGTAAACGATACTAAAGATGAGCTTAAGGAGTATAGAGGACTGAGTAGTGAAGATACAGATGTATTTATCCGTATCAGACGTGGTACTTATGAGCAAAATAATGTTTTTACTCAGCAACTTGCAGGAGAACATAATTTTGCTGAAAACAAGTATAAACTAAATTGGGGAGGAGCTTATAACAAAGCACAAGGACTAATTCCTGACCGCAGGCAGTTGATCTTTACTGAAACTGAAAATGGATTAGTTTTAGGAGATGCAACAAGTCCTGATTTTGCCAATAACCAACGTTTTTATCAAGAATTAAATGAAACAGACTTCTCTGGAAAAATTGACTTTGATATTAATTTTGGTAAAAATGAGGATGATGAATTTTTGAATAAACTAACCCTCGGAACTTTTGGCAGAAAGAAAGAGCGTGATTTTGAAGCAAATCAATTAAACTACAATCTCAATAATGTGAATGACCTTATTGCAGACTTTAATGATCCGGATGCTATTTTAAATGAAAACAACTTTTTAGCTGGAGAATATGTAGTTTTGGAAAACCTGAATCCTACCAGACTTTATAATGCAGATTTCACTAATTATGGTGGATATGCTAATCTACAATATCAATTAAGTGACAAGCTACTAGTAAATGGTGGTGTTCGAGTAGAATTATTCGAACAAAACATCTATTATAGACTACTCGGGGATTTAGAAACCAGTGATTTTAGACAAAATACAATCAATGAAACCTTTTTATTACCAAGCCTTGATTTTAAATATACTTTAAATGAACAGTCTAATCTTCGTTTAGCAGTAAGCAAAACAGTGACGCTTCCCAAATTTACTGAAGTGGCCCCTTTTCTTGATGAAGATGTAACAGAATCTACCTTTGGTAATCCAGACCTGCAATACTCTGACAATTACAATTTTGATGTGAAGTGGGAATTCTTTCCAGAACAATCCGGAGAGCTAATCAGTGCTACTTTATTTGGTAAATATCTGGATAGTCCTATCGAAAAAATCGGTATTGCCTCTGCATCCAATTTCTTTTCTTTTGGTAATACAGAATATGCGGTTGTAGCTGGTGCAGAAATAGAATTAAAAAAGAATCTAGGTCATCTTTTTAAGACAGAAGAAAGTGTTTGGAATGACCTGACCTTAGGTCTCAATACTACTTTTATGTATTCTGAGGTAACTATTGATGAAGATTTAATTGTAAATGGAGTGAATGTAGCTTTAACAAACAACAAAAGAAAACTACAAGGAGCTTCGCCATTCCTAATTAATACTGATCTAGCATATTCTAAAGAATTTGAAAAACATAAAATTACTTCAGTTTTGGATTTCAATATTTTTGGAGACCGTATATATGCTGCAGGAAGTAATGGTCGTGGAGATATTTTTGAAAAAGGCTTTGGATCACTGAATTTTAATATTAAAGATGAAATTGGAGATCATATTGAACTTAGTTTAAAAGCAAAAAACCTACTAAACCCATCAGAAACCAGATATCAAAATCAGGAAAATATAGGTCAGGAATTAACCACCTATCAATTTGATCGTGGAATCAATATTTCATTAGGTCTGACTTATAAATTATAAAAAACGAACACAATTATAAAAAACAAAAAAGATGAAAACAAAAGGAACTATAATTGGATTATTAGCAGGAGTAGCAGTGCTATTTAATGCATGTACCATACAAGAAGATAATATTGGTGATATCACCATTATAGAAGGTGGTAGTGGTACTGAGTCAGGAACTACGATTCTAGAAGGAGAAATAACTGAAAATACAACACTGGTTGCCAGCGAAGTTTATGAATTACTGGGAGGTGTTTCTGTAAAAGAAAATACAACATTAACAATTGAAGCTGGTACAAGAATTGTCGCAGGAAATACAGGAGGTGTTTTTGCATATCTGGCTATAGAACAAGGTGCAACTATTATAGCAGAAGGAACTGCAAGTCAACCCATTGTCTTCACTTCTAATCAATCGACGCCTAACCCAGGAGATTGGGGTGGTCTGTTAATCGCTGGTAATGCTCCTATTAATAGAGGAACTACAGCGACAACAGAAGTTGCTAACCTTACTTATGGTGGTACTGATGCCACTGATAATTCTGGTATCTTAAGATATGTAAGACTAGAATATACAGGAGGCAAAATTAATGATGATGCAGAATATAATGGGCTATCATTATACGGAGTAGGTAGCGGAACCACATTAGAGTATATCCAGGCATTTAATGGAAATGATGATGGTATCGAGTTTTTTGGAGGAACCGTAAACCTAAAATATGCTATTGTAACTGGTGCAGGAGATGATTCTTATGACTGGACAGATGGATGGATTGGTAATGGTCAGTTCTGGATTGCGCAACAAACTTCTTTAGCTGGAGATAAAGGAATTGAAGCAGATAACTTTGCTGATAATCCAAGTGCAGCTCCCTTTTCTAACCCTACTTTATCCAACATTACCTTAATAGGAGCAGAAGATGGTGATGGAGAGAATAAAGGTATAGAGTTTAGAGCAGGAACTAAAGTATCCATGTACAATACCATCATCAAAGCATTCCCGGGAAAAGGAATCGAGGTAGATGATGATCAAACACTGACAAACCTCAATAACAATGAAGTAATCGTTAGAAACTCAATCATAGACAACGTAACTTCTTTTGATATAAGCCATGAGAGTGCGGCTACTGTAGATTTGGCTGATTTTGCAACCTTTACCAACTTTACATTTGACGGATCGGGAGACCCTTTCAACAATGCAGGAACTGCAATCCCTACAGATTTTGCAATAACAGGATATAGAGGAACATATCAATACACAACTGTTATTGATGGTGTAGATAACTTTGATCCTTCTACATTGGGAACATTCTTTACAGCTGCTAACTATGTTGGAGCTTTACAAGAAGGCGATACATGGATAGCAAACTGGTCACGTTTATAAGTTAAATAACAATAAGTAAAAAGCATCCTGATATATGATATAAGGATGCTTTTCTTTTTAAATAATACATTAATAAAATTGGCTTTTATATCATTAAATAATGTTTAGATAACTAAACTCGAATTAATTTCTAAAAAAATTACAGTTACTTAATCCAAGATTAACAATGCCATAAAATTAATAACGAGAAAAGGAGCTTACTTTGTAATCAGAATTCTATTCTAAAATTAAAAATATAAGTTACTCTTCATTTACTTTCCTTCAAGAAAGTACAACAAGTACACAAGACGTGTTCGTAGAAGGCTGGAAGATCATATGTTATCCAACAACGGCAATGATTCTCTTCAGCCTTCTCTTTTTTTAATATTCTCAGGCACTAATTATGAGTCTTATGACCAGTGGCCCTGGTTTTTCTTTCAACCCTAAATTATACTCAAAAACGCATCGATTCTGATTATATTTTCACTACCTGAATCAAGTAACTTTACTGTAATGTTAAGATACTTCTCAGCGTTTTGCCTCCTTTAACCTTTTCGTAATATTAAGATAATACCCCTCCAAAACAAAACAATTCATAATTCCCCTACTTTTTCTTTAAAAATTACATTTTTTATATGTTAAAAATAAACGTTAACTATATATGGTTACTGAATTTTAACATCTCACTCACCAATTATAAAAAATAATAAATGATTACTCTATGATGATAAGATCTACTTTTTTAAAACTTCCCTGGCATCACAATCCCTTAAACTAAGGATAATACTGTCATAAAACCATTTACTGCAAAACCGTATTTATTTGTAAAAGTTTTTAAACTCAAAAATCAAGGACACAAGAACAAAACATTTAAATCATGAAAAAATTATTTATCACAGGATTAGTATTTTCTTTTTTAGCTTTCACGAGTTGTGGAAGTGATGATAACGGAAATGGAGTTATTGGAGGAAGTGACGATGATGGAGATGGTGAAGTAAGCACCACACTAGAAGGACAAATTACTGAAGATCTAACATTAACAAGTGATGTTATCTGGACATTAGATGGCAGGGTAACGGTCACTAGCGGAGCAACTCTTACTATTGAGCCTGGTACTATCATAAAGGCAGAAGGTGGAACCGGAGCAAATGCATCTGTTCTTATTATTGCCCAAGACGCAGCCATTAATGCTGCTGGAACAGCCAGTGCACCTATTATTTTTACTTCTATTGCAGATGATATTGCGATTGGAGAAACTGCAGGGACAAACTTAGATCAGAATCAAAGAGGATTATGGGGAGGTTTAATTGTATTAGGAAATGCACCTGTATCTCTAGATGGGAATGCAGAAACAGCACAGATCGAAGGTATTCCTGCTAGTGACACTAATGGTTTATACGGAGGAACAAACGCAGCCGATAATTCCGGAACACTGACCTACATATCTATTAGACACGGTGGTGCGCTAATAGGAGAGGGTAATGAAATAAACGGACTTACCTTAGGTGGTGTTGGTACAGGAACTACTATTAGTCATATCGAAGTAGTAGGAAACGTTGATGACGGTGTTGAGTTTTTTGGTGGAACTGTAAATGCTTCCAATCTTTTCGTTTGGGCACAAGGTGATGATGCAATTGATATAGATCAGGCATATGCTGGAACTATAGATAATGTTATTGTAGTTCAGGGTAATATTTCTGATCACGCATTAGAAATTGATGGACCAGAAGGAGAAGCTGCTGGTTCTTTTGTATTACAAAATGTAACTTTAATAGGTTCTGCTAGTGGTGAAGTAGCAGATTACAGAAGTGGAGCAACAGGTACTACAAGTAATGTCTTAGTGTATGGTTTTGAAGAATCTGCAGATGTAGAATTAGATAATAACGGAGTTGCACAAAATTATATCGATGGTGAGCTATCTTTTGAAAACTGGGAAGTTATTTTATGGACCGGAGTAGTAAGTGGTGCAGATATCTTTGTTGAAAAAGGAGGGTGTATTGAAAATTGTGATAATGACTCTAGTGCTGATGATGTATTACAAGACTTAATTATTGAAACTACAACTGGTACAACATTCACTGCTCAAGCTGAAGGTTGGACTACTGCGGTAACTACAGGAACTGTCGGTGCAACTACATCTGATTTTAGCTGGACGTATTCTAATACTAAAGCGGGTCTTGGTTTCTAGTCCAGAATATATTCAAATCACAACAGATTATATAAATCATTGCTCGTTCTAATTGAAGAACGAGCAATGATTATATTAAATAACAATTAACTCCATGTATAGTCAAAGAATTGCAAATAAAATTTTAATAGTGTTCTTCATTTTAACTACTGGTCATATATCCTTTGCACAAGGAAAAATCACAGGTAAAGTAATAGATGGCGAAACCAATGACGTATTACCCTTCGCAAATGTATCATTAAAAGAAAACAACACTGGCACCACTTCTGACTTTGATGGATTTTACGAGCTTTCTGTTGCCCCAGGCACTTATACTGTTATTTTTTCTTTTATTGGTTACGAAACAAAACAAGTTGTTGATGTTCAAATCAATAATGATAATGATATCATAGACCTTAACGTAACACTGAACGCGAGCGCAGCACAACTAGATGATGTAATAATCACTACGACTGTAAGAAAAAACACAGAAGAAGCCGTACTAACCCTTCAGCGTAATTCAGTAAAACTTATGGATGGACTTTCTATCGAGAGTATTAAAACTACAGGTGCCAGCAATATCGCTGCAGCAGTAAAAAATGTACCAGGAGTATCCGTTCAAGGTGGTAAATACGTATATGTAAGAGGTCTGGGAGACCGGTATACCAAAACTATTTTAAATGGAGTAGATGTACCTGGTCTTGATCCAGATAGAAACACACTACAACTTGATATTTTCCCAACTAACATACTAGAAAATATTTTAGTAGTTAAATCATTTACAGCAGATCAGACAGCTGATTTTACTGGTGGCGTCGTTGATATTATCACAAAAGATTTTCCGTCCAAAAAAGATTTCAGCGTTTCTGCAGGAATTGCATATAATGAAAGTATGCATTTTAATAATAACTACCTTTCGTATGAAGGAAGTAACACCGATGCTCTTGGTTTTGACGATGGTAACCGAGACAATCCTTTATCCAACCTCTCAGGAACCCTAACACTACCCCAGGTAGATGGAGAAGCTGCTAACATAAATACCTCTCTGTTTAATAGAACCATGGCGGCCGAAAGAAATAAAAGTTTTATGGATTTCAATATTGGATTTACCGCTGGAAACCAATTTACTATTGGTGATAATAAATTAGGCCTTTTTGGCTCTGTATCCTACAAAAATGAAACTACATACTTTGATGAGTATATCGATGGTCAGGTCTATAGAAAAAATGATCAGGATGCTTCTGTATTTGAATTAATTACTGATAGAACACAAAACGCAGAGTTAGGTACTAACAATGTACTTATTAGTGCACTGGGTGGGTTATCCTATAAAACTGACAAATCAAAATATAAAGTAAATATAATTCATATACAGAATGGTGAATCCAAAGCCTCTTTGCTTAATCAATCAAACTTTTCAGTGAATTCTAATAGAATAAAAAAAGATAATCTGGTCTATACTGAACGATCTATTACAAACTTGTTGTTAACAGGAAAACATAGTAACGAAGATGCTTCTTGGAACATCGAGTGGAAGGTTGCTCCTACTATTTCTAGAGTTTATGATAAAGATTTTAGATCGACACCATTTTTAATCCAATCTAATAATGATGGTTCTACCGATTTTGTTATTTCTCCTAGTGAAGCTGGAGATGCCAGTAGATTCTGGAGAGATTTAGAAGAGAATAACCTTGCTGGAAAACTAGATCTTTCTAAAAAGCACACATTATTTGGCAGAGATGCAAAACTCCTATTTGGTGGAGCCTACACTTATAAACAAAGAGATTTTAGTATTGATCAGTTTTCATTTCCATTTATTGGCTCCAATAGTGCTGACACCTTCAATGGTGACCCCAATGAGCTTTTAAGCCCTGATAATATTTTTAATCCAGATACTGGAGAAGGAATTTATGTAAGACGTGATTCTAATATATCTGACACCTTTGATTCTACTATACATATTGCCGCAGGCTATGTCTCAGAAGAATTCAAAATATCCGACAGATTAAATGCTATTATGGGGGTCCGCTTTGAAAAATTTGACTTAATATACACTGGTGAGCGGCAAGATGGATTAAGGTTTGACGAGGCAAAAATTCTTGATAAATCTAACTTTTTTCCCTCTGCTAACTTGATATTAGACCTTAACGAAGATGGTAATCAAAAACTAAGAGGATCTTATAGTAAAACTACAGCTCGTCCTTCTTTTAAAGAAGCATCAATTGCAGAAATTTTTGATCCTATATCGAACACATTTTTTATTGGCAACATCGATATCCAACCTACTTATATTGATAATATTGATTTGCGTTATGAAGTCTATGGAGCGTCTACCAATTTTTTTGCAATCAGTGCGTTTTACAAGAAATTTGATGATCCTATAGAGCTTAGTTTTATCAGAGAAGCAAGAGGACAATTAACCCCTCTAAACCTTGGAGATGCTTCCATATATGGAGCAGAAATTGAATTTAGAAGAAATTTAGGATTCATTTCCGGTTTAGAAAAATTTAATGTCACTACTAATTTTTCAATGATAGAATCTAATCAAAACTTTAGTGAGGATGAAAGAGACGCCAGAGAAGATAATTTAAGAGAAGGAGAAGAATTAGAGGATGGCAGAACCTTACAAGGACAATCACCATTCTTAGTGAACCTTGGTATTAACTATAACAACCAGGATACTGGTTGGCAGGGAGGCATTTTTTATAATGTACAGGGAAAAACACTACAAATAGTTGGAAACGGTGATATCCCAGATGTTTTTACACTTCCATTTCATAGTGTTAATATGAATATTAGTAAATCTTTTGGAGAGGATAAAAATTCTAATATCACCTTAAAGTTCTCTAATCTTCTTAATGATGATATAGAAAGTGTTTATCAATCCTATAAAGCCGAGGATCAATTATTCTCTAAATGGAGCCCGGGTCAGGAAATTTCTTTAAGCTATTCTTATAAGTTTTAAAATAAAAGACTAAAGAACTCAAAATTTACAAAGGATCCTCTTTATAGAAGATCCTTTGTAAATGTCTACCATTTTGGTGCCTATAATAAAGAGAATTATTATTCAGAATTTAACATTAGATGACCCATTTATATTTTTTAAATATAAATGGGTCATCTTTTTTCGCAGAAATAATTTACTGCCATATTGATTTTCAATGAACTCAAAAATTTACAAGTACTGGTTTTACAAATATTTAACGTGTTAAAAAAAGTTGATTGTAACGCAGATATTAATTAAATATTGTAATTTTATGGTCCCAAAATACTCTAAATATGAAAAAAATCTACCTACTACTTATTTTTATTGGCATTTTCAGTGTTTTCTGTACTTCAGAATTACAAGCACAATCTCCTTTATCCAAGGATGAACCACAAGAAAAAGTGCAAATATTCCCAAATCCAACTACAAGTTCTATCGTATATATTACATCTGAATCTGGTAAATCCAAGACAGTTTCTGTTTTTACTGCCTTAGGGAAGCAAATATTATTCAAAGTAATGACAACTAATGTTTTGGATATTTCTTCTTTAACTCAAGGTGTGTATGTATTTAGAGTTAAAATCGGCGATCACTCAAGCGTTCAAAAAGTAATTGTAAATTAATTTTTATACTTTAATTACAAAACGCTCTTTTTTTAAATTCAAATTAGAGTTATAAAGACACCTTTTTTATACCTTTGTTTCCTACGAATTCAGAGATACTTGTATTCATACACAGTTTCTTTTTTGTGAGAACCTATTGGAGTTTTTATATAATAAAATGACTCTGAATATTTTAATATTCTGACAGATAGAATGATGTATCAAACAATCTATAATATGATTCGGATTTAATACATTTTACTATGTTATCTGAAACGATTTTTACCATCCAGGATGAACACGATTTTGAAAAAACCGCAGTAAGGATCTTTCAGTATCAATATATTAACAACCCCGTTTATCAAAGGTTTTGCAATCTACTTGGTATTATCAAATCTTCTGTCAAACAAAGTAAAGACATTCCTTATCTCCCCATTGAATTTTTTAAACAAAAAAAAATCTTAAGTTCATTAGCTCCGGTTCAAAAAGTTTTTACCAGCAGTGGCACAACCAATAGTATTACAAGTAAACATTACATCAACGATCTTAACATCTATGAAAATAGTTTCAGAAAAGGGTTTCAGTATTTTTATGGGGACATAAAAGATTATACAGTTTTAGCACTTTTACCATCTTATCTGGAAAGAACCGGCTCTTCATTAGTCTATATGGTTGACACTTTGATCAAAGATAGCCTACAAGCCGACAGTAATTTTTATCTGGATGATATTGAAAAACTAGTGAATACCTTAAAAAAATTACAGCAGAATGGGAGAAAGACACTTCTCATAGGAGTTACTTTTGCTTTATTAGATCTGATAGAAAAGTACACGCTCCACCTTGACCATACGACTATTATTATGGAAACAGGAGGAATGAAAGGCAAAAGAAAAGAAATGATCCGTTCTGAGTTACATCAGGAACTTAGCCAAGGGTTTAACATCCCTAAGATCCATAGTGAATACGGAATGACCGAGTTATTATCGCAGGCATACTCTAAGGGGGATGGTATTTTCTATTGCCCGCCGTGGATGAAAGTATCTGTTCGCGACCCAGAAGATGCATTAACATCTTTTCCTGACGGTAAAACAGGAGGAGTTAATATAATAGACTTGGCCAATATCCACTCCTGTTCATTTATAGCCACTCAGGATCTCGGAAAAACGCATGCTAATGGTGGTTTTGAAATTCTAGGAAGATTTGATCATAGTGACATCAGAGGATGTAATCTAATGGCGTTATAATTTCTTAGTTAAAAAAATCTAAATTTTCATCTTTCCTGCAACAAGCTATATAAAGTTTCGTATTTGTAATAGAAGAGAAATAATAAAATAAAAGCGATATAAAATCATTTTAGAATTATTACCACACTAAAACTGTAATGTCTGTTTATTGTTTACGACTGAGTTAACGTATTAAAAAAACAGTATAAACTTGGTGTATGAAAAAGGTCATTATTTTACTATTATTCTTATTGAGTATTTCAGTAAATGCACAACAGATAGATTATAATACAAAAAAAGGAGTGATAGCAGAAGGGTATGATGTGACAGAATATTTTAATAACAAGGCTATAAAAGGAGATCATAAATACAGTACAACTCACGATAATGTAATCTATAAATTCGCAAGCCAGACGAACTTGGATATGTTCAAAAAAGATCCAGAAAAGTTCGTTCCTCAATACGGAGGATATTGTGCTTATGCGGTTGGAGCCAGTGGAGAAAAAGTAGATATAAATCCTAAAACTTTTGAAATACATGATGGAAAATTGTATTTATTCTACAATTCATGGGGAATAAATACATTAACAAAATGGACAGATGAAGGCGCTAAAGAATTAAAAAATAAAGCAGATGCCAATTGGCAGAAAATAAAAAATAATAAGTAAGTGTTTTTTCAATAATTGATTGGTTAGTTTGACAAAGCCTACTATGAAGAGATTCTAGTAGGCTTTGTTTTTTTTTGAATTCCAGACAGTATTTATAAACTAAACAACTCTGATTACAAAATAATTCTTTTTTCCTCGTTGTAATAAAATAAACTGATCATTAATTAACTCTGAAGTAGTAAGTATATATCCATCTTTGACCTTTTCTTTATTGACAGCAATAGAATTTTCTTTTAACGCTCTTCTTGCCTCTCCATTAGATTTTAGAAAGCCCGTTTGTTCTGCTAATGCTCCAATAATATCCAATCCATTTTTAATTACCTCTTCCGAAACTTCTGCTTGTGGTACTCCTTCAAAAATATCTAAAAAAGTAGCTTCATCTAAACCCTTTAAATCTGCGGATGTAGATTTCCCGAATAAAATATCAGAAGCCTTTATCGCATTATCTAAGTCTTGTTTTGAGTGCACTATTACGGTTATCTCATCTGCTAATTTTTTCTGTAATAACCTTTGATGAGGAGCCTCTTTATGCGTTTCAACTAGATCATCTATTTCTTCTTTTGTTAAAAATGTAAAGATTTTAATATATTTTTCTGCATCCTCATCGCTGGTATTTAACCAATATTGATAAAACTTGTAAGGTGAGGTACGTGCTGCATCTAACCAAACATTTCCACCCTCAGACTTACCAAACTTAGAACCATCAGATTTAGTGATTAAAGGACAAGTCAACGCATATCCCTTTCCGCCACCGATTCTTCTAATTAATTCAGTTCCTGTAGTTATATTACCCCACTGATCACTACCTCCCATCTGTAGTGTACAATCGTGCTCTTTGTATAAATGTAAAAAATCATATCCTTGCACTAATTGGTAGGTAAACTCTGTAAAAGACATTCCATCTGTAGACTCTGATGAAATTCTATTTTTTACAGAATCTTTGGCCATCATATAATTTACTGTGATATGCTTACCCACATCCCTTATAAATTCGAGGAATGAGAAATCCTTCATCCAATCATAATTATTTACAAGCACTGCAGCATTTGCAATATTACTTTCAAAATCCAAAAAGTGAGATAGTTGAGATTTTATAGCTTCCTGATTGTGTCGAAGTGTCTGTTCATCAAGAAGATTACGTTCTGAAGATTTACCAGAAGGATCACCTATCATACCAGTAGCACCACCTACCAAAGCAAAAGGTTTATGCCCCGCCCGTTGAAAATGTGCTAATAACATAATGGGCACCAGATTACCAATATGCAATGAATCTGCTGTAGGATCAAACCCTACATATGCAGCTCTCATAGTTTCCATAAGGTATTTTTCTGTTCCAGGCATTGCATCATGCAGCATACCTCTCCATTGTAGTTCTTCTATAAAATTTACCGCCATTGTAGTGTATTTCTATTTAGACGCGACAAATATAAAAATATGCATCATACAGAACTATGAATAAATAAGAAATCCTATTTTTTGAACTTTGACTTTACTTATTTTTTTTCCAGTTTTTCTAACAACTCTTTTGCGTTAAAAGCATATATTCCATTATAGGTAATGATTTTTTGTAAAATTAAAGCTGATGCTTCTGTATCTTCAAGCTTTAAATAAGTAAGTGCTCGAAACCAACTGGCGTGCTCATAATATTTACTCGTATCACTAATTTGTTGGAATTGTAACAAAGCATCTTGCTCCCTGCCAATATTTAAATAACTATTTCCTAAATATAACCTGTGTCTTTCATCCATAGTATCTTCAGAAATTTTTTCTAACACTACACTAACTTCTTCATACTTTTTCTCTCTGTATTTTTTTTGAAATTCATCTGATTCTTTCTGATCAACCCCTCTCGTTACATCCTCAACGGGATACGGTACGTAATATGCCGTATACAAATCCTGAGGGCTATCGTGTCGAGAAACCTGCCATAATAAGGTTCCTAAACTTATGATGAGTACTAAAGAGGCTGCAATTTTTAAAAAAGAAGAGAATCTAAAACCTGAAGTAGCAGTAGTATCCGCTTCTTCCTGAATCATTTCTTTCCTTATTTTTCGTATTTTTTCTGCAAAAGCAAGTGTATCCGTATCACTGAGCGCATCATGAAGTTCCCTGTGTTTTTCTACTTCTACCTGTAGTTCTTTATTAACAGCTAGTTCTTTTCTGAACGCTATCCCTTCTTCTTTAGATAAAGTGTTAGCAAGATACCCTTCTATTTTTTCAAATAATTCTTGAGTTCTTTCCATAATTTTTAAATATTCAGAAAATATCTTTTTTAATCATTGTTAATTCATGATACGCTGAATCCTTCTCTATCATATCCATCAAAGATTTCTTACAATCGAATTTTTTCTTTCGCGCATATCCCGATGAGTATTCAGTCATATCTGATATTTCACGCATCGTTTTTCCTTCAAACACCATAGTGAGTAATTCTCTGCAAGTATGGCTTAATTTCAAAAAATACCGTTGATATAATTGCTCGCGTTCTTTTTGCTCGATTTCCTCTAACAAAGAAACATCAATTTCCTCAGCATTTACCATATCACTACTCCCTACAAATTTCTTATTCCTCCTCAATCTATTTCTCCAAATGTTTTTACATATCGCATAAAAATAAGTCCGCAATGACGAATGAACTTCTAGTGTACCTGTTTTTAATTTTTGATACATCATAATAATTGCATCCTGAAAAACGTCTTCTGCGTCCGTCTCGTCACCAGAATTCTGAATAATGTACTTTCTGATGTAAGGATAGTTATTAGTATAAAACTCCTTAATCACCTGCCTATCGCCAGTAACAATACCTTCCATTATTTTACGCTCTCTGGTCGTACTCATATGTTAATGTAATCAAATAAAGAAATGTTACTATATAAATGTAAAATTCTTTGTAAAAATAACATTTTTAGTCACTTATTATTAACAAATAGATGAAACGAATATAATTTCCTTTTCTTATTGCTATTTTATATCTTTTATAGGAATCACTTCATCAAACCGGATCCATCTTCACACTGGTAATTAAGAATTTTAGGTTTTATATATGGGTAAATCCATTTTTCTGATAGCAATTGTTTATTTTAGTCTTATAGAATACAAACGATGATTTTAGTCACGGGAGCGACAGGTTTAGTAGGAGTTCATTTAATAAGTAAATTAGTTAATGAGGAACAACAAATCCGTGCTTTATATAGAACAACGATAAAAAAAGAGGCGGCTAAGAGCGTATTCCAGCAATCTACTATCTCTACTCAACGAGATGCATTTGATACCATCGACTGGGTTCAAGGAGAACTCAATGATATCCCATCCTTAACTGCAGCTTTTAAAAATGTAACAAAAGTATATCATTGTGCAGCATTCATCTCCTTCAATCCATTTGACTATAAGAAACTTCGTAAAATAAATATAGAAGGAACTGCTAATATTGTTAACCTAGCACTCATTCATAATATTGAGAAATTATGTTATGTAAGCTCTATTGCTACATTGGGAGAAGACACTATGTTATCTAAGATAGACGAGACCGCAACATGGAATCCAGAATCTTCCAATTCTGTGTATGCAATTACAAAGTACGGAGCAGAGATGGAAGTATGGAGAGGTATACAAGAAGGGCTCAATGCAGTTATTGTTAATCCTGGTATTATTATTGGCCCGGGTTTTTTTGACACTGGTAGCGGATATTTATTTAAGAGAATAAGCAAGGGAATGAAATACTATACAACTGGTATTGGTGGCTATGTGGCGGTACAAGATGTAGTTGATATTATGTATCAATTAACGCAAAGTGCTATTACAGCAGAAAGATACATTGTTGTGAGCGAAAACCTTAGTTATAAGCATGCATTTACTCTTATTGCAACATCAATTAACAAACCCGCTCCCACAAAAAATGTGTCTCCTTTTTTAATGAAAATAGCCTATTATTTTCAGTTTTTATCATCCATATTTTTTAGGACTAAACGATTAATATTCAAATCGTTCTTAAAAAGTGCCTATAATACTACAATATATGATAATCAAAAAATACAAAAGGAACTCGATTATACCTTCACCCCAGTCGACCAGGCGATTAAAGACACTGCTAAGGTATTTTTAAGTTGAATTTGATAAATCTTTAGTACGTATTCATTCTTTTTCAGCTTCTTTTAATTTATTTCTTAAAGCCTTGGCTTTGGATTTACGTGAAGATTCTTCTATATTTCCCTCATCAATCTCCTCTAAATTTTCTTCAATTTCCCTTTCTCTGATATCTTGGTCAACAGATGAACTAATGGTATCTTCTCCATCTTTTTGTTTATAAATAGAATCGTATACTTTCTGCAAGGAATCTTGTTGTTTTCTTAACCGATCTGTCAAATTTTTCGAATATTCAAGTGTATCTTTTACAGTTCTGAATATTCTGTCATAAGTCTTCAATTGACTAGCATACCAATGGTTATTTTCAGCAAAAGTTAGACTATCTATATTATATTTCCTAAGTATATAAGCCTCAGGATCAATATTTTCTAATTCAAATACTTTGCGATACGAACTTTTTGCAGCTTTTACAAATGCGATATCTTTTAAAATATCGATCATTTGTTCTTCTTCAATTAAATTCTCAGGCATTTTGGGGTTATCCAAGCTCTGGCAAGCAAAAATAAAAAGAAACAATACGCTATAAACAATACGCTTGGCTATCATCTTTCAAAAGTTAATCGTTTTGCATTTTTTATATCATAGAATTTAAAATTCTTATATACTAACCCTCCGTTAACAAACGTATGTGTAATTCTGGATCTAAAGGTAGTCCCTTCAAACGGCGACCAACCACACTTATACGCTATATTATCAGCATTCACTGCCCATGGTGCATTAAGATCTACTAATACTAAATCAGCAAAATAACCTTCTCTAATATATCCTCTTTTTTCGATCTCAAACAAAATCGCAGGATTATGACACATCTTCTCTACAATTTTTTCTAAAGAAATTTTATCCTGATGGTAAAATTCTAGCATAGCTGGTAAAGCGTGTTGTACTAAAGGACCTCCGGAAGGAGCCTTTGTATATACATTATTTTTTTCTTCTTTAGTATGTGGAGCATGATCCGTGGCAATCACATCTAATCTATCATCCAGAAGTGCCTTAAATAAAGCATCACGATCCTTAGCAGTTTTTACAGCAGGATTCCATTTGATAAAAGTTCCTTTTTCTTTATAATCCTGATCCGAAAACCAAAGGTGATGTATACATACCTCTGCCGTAATCTTTTTATCCTTTAAAGGAATTTTATTTGTAAATAATTCTAACTCCTTTGCGGTAGACAGATGAAAAACATGAAGCCTGGCTCCCGTTTTTTTTGCTAATTCAATTGCTTTAGAAGAAGATAAATAACAAGCTTCTTCACTTCTGATTATGGGATGCAATTCTATAGGTATATCGTCTCCGTACTCCTCTTTATATTTGGCCGTATTTTCTTTAATTGTATCTTCATCCTCGCAATGAACAGCTATCAAAAGATCTGTGGAGGAAAAGATTTTCTCTAACACCTCAGGATCATCTACTAGCATGTTACCTGTAGAAGAACCTAAAAAAAGTTTTAATGCTGCTACTTTTTTAGGATCTACTTTTAAAATTTCTTCCAGATTATCATTAGTCCCTCCAAACATAAAAGAATAATTGGCATAACTTGTCTTTTCTGCTATATCAAATTTTTCTTCCAGTTTCTCTATAGTTGTTGCTTGAGGATTGGTATTAGGCATTTCGATAAATGAAGTAATTCCTCCTGCCACCGCTGCCCTTGATTCTGTTGCTATAGTTGCCTTGTGCGTTAATCCAGGCTCTCTAAAATGTACTTGATCATCAATAACACCGGGCAATAAATATTTTCCTTCTGCATCATACACTTGTACATTAGGAGATTTAGCGCTGATCTGCGATGCAATCTCCCTGATAATACCGTTCTCTATATATACATCGCCATTAACGATGGTTCCTTCATTGACTATATTCGCATTCTTAATCAACACACTGCTTGTGATCATATTTCGTAACGATTAAATAAACTATTAAATTTCATTTTTAATACCCCAAAAATAGCTTCCGATATGATACCTTTGCTCATTTTTGAAGTTCCTCTTGTTCTATCTGTAAATATTACTGGAATTTCTTTAATTTTAAAATTCAATAAATATGCTTTAAACTTCATTTCAATCTGAAAGGCATATCCTACAAACTTGATCTTTTCCAGATTTATTTTTTCTAAAACCTCTCTTTTATAACAAACGAAACCAGCTGTAGTATCCTGTATATCCATTCCTGTTATAAAACGAACGTATCTAGAAGCACACCAAGATAACAACACCCTACTCATTGGCCAGTTGACCACATTAACTCCAGTGATGTACCTTGACCCAATTGCTAGTTGCGCACTACCTTTTGCGCAGGAATTATAGAGGCGAATCAGATCATTAGGATTATGAGAAAAATCTGCATCCATCTCAAAAATGAATGCATAAGATCTTTCTAAAGCCCACTTAAATCCAGTAATATAAGCTGTACCTAAACCTAACTTACCTTTTCGTTCTATTAAAAAAAGACGATCAGAAAAATCTGATTGTAGTTGTTTTACTTTTAGAGCCGTTCCATCGGGAGAGCTATCATCTACAATTAATATATCAAAATCCCGCTGAAGAGAGAACACATTTCTAATGATTCTCTCTATATTTTCAATCTCATCATAGGTAGGTATTATAACTACTGCATCTACCATGTACGCTTTTTTTTCAGGCAAATATAACTAAATAATTACTAGTTATATTCAGTTATTTTAACAGGAATAGCTGTTCTGATCTAAGTTCCTTTATATAACTATTATGGGTTCTTATTGTTGCAAAAAAGACTGACTTAAATTTTTTTTTATTTTTTATTTGCAAGTATATAAAAACATAGTTTAATTTTAACCTTCTTTAGGACTATGGAAATTATAACAAGAGACATAACATCGACTAATTGGATCACCATAGTGATGTTGATTTGTTTAGCATTATTGGCAACCGCCAGACTGGCAAATACAGTTCGATTCTCTGAATTTCTATTACTTTTTAATACTAACAAGTATATATTTGTTCACCAAAAAGGAAGTAAGTTATCCACTATTTTTAATGGAATTTTGATGTTAGTACAAGTACTCTCTGTCTCCTTACTCATCTATATTTGTTTTGAAGTATTGAACTGGCAAAAGGAAACCATCAATATGATCTTATTTTTAAAGATCGCTACCTTTTATTTAGTCGTACTGGTTTGCAAAATGTTAGTAGAAAAAATCGTTGCCACTATTTTCTCTATCGAACCTATTATAGAAGAGTATTTATTCTATAAAATATCGTATCGCAATTTTATGGGGATGTTATTACTGCCATTACATTTAGTTTTCTTTTATACAATAAAGCCAACTGCGATTATATTATTTATAATACTAGGCTTATTACTCCTTTCCAACCTGATTATGCTATTTTTTATATACAGAAAAAATGAAAAAATCATTTTAAACAACTTGTTTTATTTTATTTTGTATCTTTGCGCACTTGAAATCGCACCCTATTTTATACTATATAAGATAATTATATAACATAGTAAAGCGTTTACAAAAAACATTATATATGAAAGTGAAAACGATCTTGGTTTCACAACCAGAGCCTAAAGTAGAAAACTCACCTTATTTCGACCTTGAGGAAAAAGAAAAGGTGAAAATTGACTTTATACCGTTTATTCACGTAGAGAGCGTTGATGCCAAAGAAGTAAGACAGCAAAAAGTAGATTTATCTCAATTCACTGCAATTATTCTGACGAGTCGGAATTCTGTAGATCATTTTTTTAGAATTGCTGATGAAATGCGATATAAAGTCCCAGATTCTCTAAAGTATTTTTGCCAAAGCGAAGCGGTTGCTTATTATTTACAGAAATATGTGGTCTACCGCAAAAGAAAGATATATGTGGGTAAACGTACATTTCAGGAATTATCTCCATTAATTAAAAAATATAAAGGAGAGAAATTCTTATTACCCTCTTCTGATAAGTTAAAGCCTGAAATCCCGGAAACACTAGATGGATTAAAAATAGAATGGAAACAAGGTGTTTTTTATAAGACTGTAGTCAGTGACCTATCAAACTTAAGGAATGTATTTTATGATATTCTGGTATTTTTTAGCCCTTCTGGAATACAATCCTTATTTGAGAATTTTCCGGATTTCAAACAAAACGATACACGTATCGCGGTTTTTGGAAACTCCACAGTAAAAGCAGCAGAAGAACATGATTTAACTGTAGATATTCAAGCGCCCACACCTGAAACACCATCTATGACAATGGCACTTCAGAAATATATCAAAGAAGCCAATAAAAAATAAAAAAATATTTTTTATCATACTATACTTATTAAAAAAGGATCTTTTCGGATCCTTTTTTTGTGCTCTGGATTAACCTGACATATTTGCAAAATAAACTATCTTGAGAGAGAGAGTACAAGGTCTTAAAAACAATTAGTATTAACGTTTCTTATATATAGAAAAGACAAAGAAAACCCATCCTAAAATTAATAAAAGACCACCTAGAGGTGTTATAAAACCAATACTTGACAACGACACACCTAATACCTCATCAATCACTAAAAGATAAATTGATCCCGAAAACAAGATCATTCCTGTTACAAAAAGATAAAAAATACGTTTTTTAGCCGTTTCAGAAATAATCTCTATGGTTCCCAATAAAATACAAACTATCGCGTGATACATCTGATATCGCACCCCCGTAGTAAATGAATTAATACTATCCGTATCTACTAATTTTTCTAAACCATGGGCTCCAAAGGCACCTAATAATACTGCAATCAGTGCTGCAATCCCTCCTGTTGCTATAATTTGTTTATTCATTGTGTTTTTATCAATTATCAACTTCTTTTTTATGAAAAACATAATTTAATTCAGGATTAACCTTCAATAAATAATAATATGATAAAATAAGAAGCTTTTTTATGAACGTATTTATTACTTTCGTGTCAAAGTTATCAAATTAATACGACCTATGCGAAAGATATTAATCATCGGTGCTGGTAAATCTACCGCGGTTTTAGTTAAATATTTTCAAGATAAATCAATCTCAGAAAATCTACATGTAACTATTGGCGATATTTCTATTAGTAACGCACTGAATTTAGCTGAAAATCACCCTAATTGTAATGGGATTGTACTAGATGTTTTTGACATCTCTAGTCGTGAAAAAGCAATTCAAGATGCTGATATTGTTGTATCCATGTTACCAGCAAGATTCCATATCGAAGTAGCAAAAGATTGTGTACGTTTTGAAAAAAACCTGGTTACCGCTTCTTACGTAAGCTCTGAAATGCTAGCACTTGATTCTGAGGTAAGAGAAAAAGGGCTTATTTTCATGAATGAAATCGGTGTTGATCCTGGTATTGATCATATGAGTGCAATGCAGGTCATTGATCGCATAAGAAAAAAAGGTGGTAAGATTATTCTATTCGAATCTTTTACGGGAGGGCTAGTTGCCCCAGAAAGCGATACCAATTTATGGAACTACAAATTTACCTGGAACCCTAGAAATGTAGTGATTGCCGGACAGGGTAGTGCTGCTGAATTTTTACAAGAAGGCACTTACAAGTATATACCATATCACAAATTATTCAGAAGAACAGAATTTCTGGAAGTAGAAGGTTACGGCAGATTCGAAGCTTACGCTAATAGAAACTCCCTTAAGTATCAATCTATTTATGGACTTAATAACATCCTGACTTTATATCGTGGAACCATACGAAGAGTAGGGTTTTCTAAAGCATGGAATATATTTGTTCAGCTAGGAATGACAGCAGATGACTATGTCCTTAAAAATTCTGAATCTATGAGTTATAGGGATTTCACAAACTCTTTTCTCGCCTATTCACCTACAGACTCCGTAGAATTAAAGTTACGTCATTATCTCAAAATTGATCAGGATGATAGTATCTGGGATAAATTATTAGAATTAGACATTTTTAATCCTGATAAAAAAGTAGGAATTCCAGAAGCCACTCCGGCTCAGATTCTTCAGAAAATATTAATGGACACCTGGACACTGGATCCTCATGATAAGGATATGATCGTTATGTATCATAAATTTGGATATGAACTTCTGGGTGAACGTAAACAGATTGACGTTACCATGGCAAGTATTGGAGAAGATCAAAAATACACAGCCATGGCAAAAACGGTAGGTCTACCCGTTGCGATGGCTACTCTACGCATCTTAAACAAGGAAATTACAACTATAGGTGTACAAATACCTATTCACGAAGAAATTTATGCGCCCATATTAAAGGAATTAGAAGACTACGGTATTATATTCAAAGAAATTACTGGCGAATATTTGGGATACAATCCAGACGGAGCAAGAGGATAGCAAATCATAAATTAAGCGTTGTTTTATATCAAATTTTAATCTAAAAGAGTATTTTTGATTCTTAGTTGCAACATAATTGTTTATGAAATCGCAAAATGATAACCTAAAAATTGATGGTATTGACAAAGAGATACTTCGTAATCTTATGGAAGATGCACGAAGACCTATTCTGGAAATTGCCAGAAAAATAGGAATTTCAGGAGCTGCTATTCACCAGCGATTACGTAAACTAGAAAACTCAGGCTTAATTAAAGGTTCTAAGTTTATTATTGACCCAAAAGTTTTAGGCTATAAAACCATGGCTTTTGTAGGAGTATATCTTGACAAGGCTGTTAGCAATCCTAAAGCGGTAAAGCAATTAAACAATATTCCTGAAGTCATAGAATGCCACTATACTACAGGTAACTGGTCTATTTTTATTAAAATTCTATGTAGAGATAATGAGCATTTAATGAATCTTCTTAACAAAGAAATTCAAGCAATCGAAGGTGTATCTCGTACCGAAACGTTTATATCTTTGGATCAACAGATTAATCGGCAGATCAAGTTATGAAAAAGACTCAAAGCTTCTTCATTCCATCATTAATCATTATTCACTTATTATTCTTATTCTTAAAAATTTTTATTGGCGATTTTTATTTGGTAGACTCTCATGAGTACGAACAATTAGCGCAGAACATTTTTGAAAAATTTGAATTTTATTGTGAAGACCTAAATGAGGATATTAATTTTATCTTTTATACAAAGAGACCCCCTGTTTATGCCTTATTCATACTCGTGTTTTCTTTTTTTCTCAAATTCAAAATTGGGATTCTACTTTTTCAGAACATTGCATCTATAAGCAGTCTCTTATTAATTAAAAGAATTTTTGAAGACAATTATTTTAAAATAAATCAAATAGTACTCTTTGTATTTATAGGCACCTCATTAATTCAGTTTATGTACGCTAATTTGATAATGAGCGAGATTTTTTTTCAGTTTCTCATTATTATGCTAATGTACCAATTCCATAAATGTCTAAAATATCCTAGCTGGAAACAGCTATTATGGTATCAACTCATTATTATATTGCTCTTTTTAACAAAACCAGTTTTTTACCTCTTCATTCTCCCTAATTTATTAATAACCTGGACACTTTATAAGAAGATAAAAATCAAATACAGCTTTCTGAGCTCTTTGCTCCCTATTGTAGTATTTGTACTATACTGTTCCTGGAATTATAACAGAACCGGAAGTTCAGATTTTTCTAGTATTCAAAATATTAATTTATTAGAATGGAATTTAAAATACTTTCATCAACAAAAATTTGGTTTCAGCAAAGCAAAACAAATCAATACTACTATTTTGCAAGAAGCATCCCTCATTCCTGAATATGCAAAAAGACAAAAATTCATTAAAACAGCAACTATAGGGTATCTTAAGGAAGATTTGCTAGGCTATGGTATCTTTCATTTAAAAGGTTGTGTACGAATTTTTGTAGATCCCGGAAGATTTGATCTCGTTAATTTTTTTAATTTCCCATCTAAAAAAAATGAATTTGGATTACTGTATCATCTTAACGAAAACGGAATCAAAGGTGCCTTAAAATTTCTAGGTGATCAACCTAAAGCTTTACTTATCACATTATTTCTAATCCTGCTATTTAATCTATTAAAAGTGGTTAGTTTTATTTGGTTTTGGATTATAAATTATAAAAAGACAAATTTAATTTTATTATTTATTTTGTTTATAATATTATACATAATCTTCCTAACCGGTCCCTTAGGTGCTTCCAGATTTTTTGTCCCTGTCCTACCAGCATATCTTCTGTTTTCCTCTATTGGTTTCGTAGATTTAATTAAGAGATTAAGAAAGAAAACAAGGGTGTAAAATTCGCAAAAACCTATATATAAACTGCCCTATAAATTACTCTTCAATGCTTTCATAATCTCTTTACTGAACTAAAACATCTTTAACTTCTCCATCTTCTTGATATTCTGTATCTGTATTTATTTCCCAGAGGTTTACATCCGTATTATGAATAATGTTTTCGGCTGCAAGAATTCCCATTAGTATAGAATGATCTTGATTATTATATTTAAAAGCGCCATATCGTCCTATTGGTATTAACTTATCAATGCTTGTTAAATAATTTTGGATTACATCCAGATGATCTCTATATCCAATTTCATATACCGGATAACATTTAGGAACTCTTACGATTTTAAAATTATCAATCTGATCCTCGTCTGACAAAATCTTCAATGCTTTTAGTTCTTTACTGGCTAAATTGCTAAGATAGGAGTCATCGGCTTTCCAGATATCATCTTTTTCAAATGCCCAAAACTCCAGACATAAAATGGTGCTTTTTTGGTCTCCATATAAAGTAGGGCACCAGTTTCTGAAATTTGTAATGCGTCCGTGCTTAACTTCTGGTGAATGCACATAAATCCAATTATCTTCAAAAAGATCATCTCTGTTTATTTCAAGATATACTAAAATCGTATTTCTGAAATACAATTGTGCTCCAGCTTTCAGCACTTCTTGTGGAGTCCTTTCAATTCCTTGTATAAGGGATGTGAGAGGCATCGAAGATATCACATAATCAGCAAAATGCTCTACGCCATCTGTAGTTATAACTCCTTTACAAACATTAGCATCAATCAACACCTTTTGAATCGGGGTTTCTTTATGAATAATTCCACCGTTAGCCTGCACAAAACTTGCTGCTTTTTCATATAAGGTACCTGTTCCCTTACATGGATAAGAGAACTGATCCAATAATGTCTTATGCTTATTTCCTCTATTCCCTCTAATAGCGCTAATAACGGCCTCTACCAGAGACAATCCTTTAATCCTCTGAGCCGCCCAATCCGCATCAATTTTAGCACAAGGAATACCCCATAGTTTTTCTGTATAGTATTTAAAAAATATCGTGTATAGTTTTTTACCAAATCGATTTGTTACCCATTTTTCAAAAGTATCCGGATTTTTAATAGGAAATAAACGTTGCTTTCCATAATTAGATAAAATGCTAAAAATTGTAGAGAATTCCAGATTCTTAAGCACATTCATTAACTTAAGCGGATAATCAAAAAAGTTCTTTTTATAATAAATACGGGTAAGTCTGTTTACTACAGTATATTCGTCTTTTATGAGTTCATCAAAAAAATTATTTATTTTAGGCTCTTTAGTAAAAAAACGATGAGGTCCTAAATCAACTCGTTGTCCCCATAGATCAAAACTTCTGGACATTCCTCCTAGGTAGGGTGAGGCTTCAAAAATCGTTACATCTACATTATGTTTTGCTAAAGTATATGCTGCACTGAGTCCTGCCGGCCCGGCTCCTATAATAATAACCTTTTTCCTCAACAAAATTACTTTACAAAATTAGAGAGGAAAGATACAATAAATTAAGATGAACTTACTTAAAAGTCAACATGAGTTCCGCAAAACTAATCCCTTCTTCCCATAAACATAGAAACAAAATATAACAGGGTAGCCAATGAACCTAATGCCGCTACCAGATAAGTCCGTGCCGCCCATTTTAAGGCATCTTTAGCACCATCATGCTCTTCACTGGTAAGCATATTCGTATTTTCTAACCAAGCAAGCGCTCTATTACTGGCATCATACTCTACAGGAAGTGTAATAAATGTAAATAAGGTAGTCACTGCAAAAAGTAAAATTCCAATAAGAAATACAGTATCTCCTATAAAATTACCCATAGAATACAGGACTAAGCCTGCCATAATTACAATATTAGAAAATTTACTGGCGATTCCGACCACAGGTACAATTTTGGATCGAAGCGTTAACCAACTATATGCAGTAGCATGTTGTACTGCATGACCACATTCGTGAGCTGCCACTGCTGCTGCTGCTGCGTTTCTTTGACTGTAAACACCTTCACTTAGATTTACCGTTTTGTTTTGAGGATTGTAATGATCTGTTAACATCCCTGGAGTAGAAATCACTTGAACATCTCGTATTCCATTATCAGCGAGCATTTTTGTAGCAATCTCTGCACCACTCAACCCATTCTGCAATCGCACTTTAGAATACTTTTTGAACTTACTTTTTAGTTTGTTACTAACAAACGTACTTACTAGAAATATAATACCTGCTATGACATAATATCCAATCATAATTAAAATCTTTTTATTGTAAAATCATCTAAACTTTTGACTATGTCGAAAAATAGTCTACTTTGAAACAATTAATGTGCTTTTTTACTTTTTAAAATAACTACAAAATTATAAAAATCAACTTATTCATTGCAGACAGAAAAAAGTGTAGGCTGTTTCTGTATTAAATGTACAATAATAAATGCAAAAACCCCGCCATAACAGCGAGGTCTTCAGTTAATAAACTTGAGTTAGCCAATAGTCGAGTTTAACTTATAAAATTATTAACATCCTCCAAAGGGAGATTAAATGCTTCTGAAATTGCAGGATACACTACATTTCCCTGGATTATATTGAGTCCTTTTTTTAGTGGTTCATTTTCTGTACATGCGGTTTTCCAACCTTTATTTGCTAATTGCAAAGCATATGACAAAGTTACATTAGTAAGTGCTAGTGTAGAAGTATATGGCACTGCTCCTGGCATATTTGCTACCGAATAATGTACCACATCATCAATAATATAGACCGGATCCTGATGTGTAGTGGGCTTCGTTGTTTCAAAACAACCTCCCTGATCCACAGCTACATCTACCAGTACAGTTCCTAATCGCATTTCTTTAAGCATTTCCTTTGTAATTAACTTAGGTGCTTTTGCTCCGGGAATCAATACTCCTCCTATAATTAGATCAGAGGTTCTTATATGTTTACGAATTGTGTATTCGTTAGAAAATTCTGTGTTTACATTTGCAGGCATTACATCATCCAGATATCGTAATCGTTTCATACTTACATCTAGAATCGTTACATCTGCTCCCATCCCGGCTGCCATTTTTGCTGCCTGTGTTCCTACAACTCCGCCACCAAGCACTAATACTTTTGCAGGAGCGACTCCTGGTACACCACCCAGAAGAATCCCTCTTCCTTTTAATGGTTTCTCAAGATATTTTGCACCTTGCTGTATCGACATACGTCCGGCCACTTCGCTCATTGGAGTTAATAGTGGTAAACTGCGATCCGGATCTTCTACAGTCTCATAAGAGATACAAACAGCCTGGCTCTCCATCATGGCGTTTGTCAATGGTTCGCTAGAAGCAAAATGAAAATATGTGAATAATAATTGATCCTTTTTAATCAATTTATATTCTGGCTCTATTGGTTCTTTTACTTTAATGATCATCTCAGCAATTTCATAAACCTCCTCTATAGTAGATAAAGTTTTTGCGCCTGCAGCAATATATTCTTCATCACTAAACCCACTCTGAAGTCCAGCATTTTGCTGAATAAAAACAGTATGACCATTACTAACGAATGCCATTGTTCCCGCTGGTGTAACACCAACTCGGTTTTCGTTATTCTTGATCTCCTTAGGAACACCAATTATCATATTCTTGATTTTGGGTCGAAATTAGATGTTTTCTTGAAATAAAGCAACATAAAGTGCTAAAAAAATCAGGTATTCATAATTTAAAGAAGAAATTGAAAAATTGTTAAAAAACAAGAAACTCAATTAATATTCATTAGTTTTTGTAAGTATATTTAAAAAACAACAGCATAAAAGTTAAAATTGCCGTAACTACATTAGCAACAATTACAGGCATACTATTAATTAATACTCCATAAACCAACCAACTGAGTACACCTACAAAAAAAATCAATAACATGTAAAGAGATAAACTTTGTGCATTTTTAGTTCTCCAGGTTTGATAAACTTGTGGTAAAAAGGCAGCTGTGGTTAACGTTGCTGCTACAAATCCTAAAATTTCTATAGCGTTAGTCATCTTCATTTTATTCTGATAGGAAAATTGAATATACAACGGATACAATCGTACTTTGTCATATCACTACTGTTTTTTCATTCTACTGCAATACTTCCACGTAAAGCATTACATGCTATATGAACCTAATATTGTTCTCTATATTTTTATCCTACTATATTTATAATCCTACCTGGTACTACAATCACTTTTTTAGGTATGCGTCCTGCCAATTGTTGTTGTGTTTTTTCGTGTGCCATCACTGCCGATTCTATGTCTTCTTTACTCATATCCAGCGGAAGTTCCATGGTAAACTTTGTCTTTCCATTAAAAGAGACAGGATAGTTTTTTGAACTCTCTACTAAGTGACTTGCATCAAACTCAGGAAAAGTCATTGTAGCAATAGAAGTGGTATGTCCTAACTTCGACCATAATTCTTCTGCAATATGCGGAGCATATGGTGAAAGCACCACCAATAAAGGTTCTAAAACAGCTCTGGAAGTACATTTCTGAGCTGTCAATTCATTTACAGCGATCATAAATGTACTCACCGATGTATTAAAAGAGAAGTTTTCTATATCTTCTTCCACTTTTTTAATGGTTTTATGCAATGTCTTTAGGTTATCTTTTGTCGGTTCGACATTTGTGACATTAAACACATCTCCATTATGATATAATTTCCACAATTTCTTCAAAAAAGAATGTACTCCAGTGATTCCGGCAGTATTCCAGGGTTTAGACTGCTCTAATGGACCTAAAAACATTTCATACAATCGCAAGCTGTCTGCACCATATTGCTCTACGATTTCATCTGGATTTACCACGTTGAACCAGCGTTTAGACATTTTTTCTACTTCCCTTCCAACAATATATTTTCCATCTTCTAATTCAAAATCCGCTTTTTCAAACTGTGGTTGCCACTCTCTCAATGCATCAATATTCAATTCGTCTGAGGAGTCAATTAACCCAACATCAACACGAAGATCTTCCGTTTCGTATTTAGATTTTAATCCTTTAGACACATATGTATTTGTACCGCTTATTCTATATATAATAGCACTAGTACCTAAGATCATCCCCTGATTAATCAATTTCTTTGCAAATTCATCTACTGGAAGATATTCTTTATCGAATAGAAACTTCTGCCAGAAACGTGCATATAATAGATGACCGGTAGCATGTTCGTTCCCTCCTATATATAAATCTATATTTTGCCAGTAATCCACAGCTTCTTTAGACACAAAGACTTCCTCATTATTGGGATCCATGTATCTATTAAAGTAAAACGAACTTCCTGCCCAACCCGGCATCGTATTTAATTCTAATGGAAAGACTGTTTTATGATCTATCAAATCATTAGAAACTACTTCATTTTTAGAAGTATCCCATGCCCAATCATCTGCACGACCTAAGGGTGGTTCTCCTGTTTCTGTAGGCAAGTATTTTTCTACTTCTGGTAATTCTAACGGTAAATGAGAAGTATCAATCATTTGCGGCATCCCATCTATATAATATACTGGAAAAGGTTCTCCCCAGTAGCGCTGACGGCTAAATACCGCATCACGCAATCGGTAATTTGTCTTTCCTTCTCCTTGCCCTAACTTCTCCAGCTCATAAATAGCTGTTTTTACTGCTTTTTTATATTTTAATCCATTAAGAAAATCAGAATTCCCAATAACAGTTTTCTCCTTATCTGTAAATGCTTCTTTAGAAATATCTACCCCTTCAAAAATATTAGGAATTTCAATATTAAAATGTTTAGCAAAATCATAATCTCGTTGATCTCCACAGGGTACAGCCATGACTGCACCTGTTCCATATCCAGCTAACACATAATCTCCAATCCAGATCGGAACTGGTTCTTTTGTGAATGGGTGCGCCGCATAGGCTCCAGTAAAAACACCACTAATGGTTTTCACATCTGCCATACGTTCGCGTTCGCTTCGTTTTGCTGTTGCTTCAATATATGCGTCTACCGCTTCCTTCTGCGCTGATGTTGTAATTTTTGCAACTAATTCATGCTCTGGCGCTAATGTCATAAAACTAACCCCAAAAATAGTATCAGGACGTGTCGTAAACACTTCAATTCCTAATCCTGAATCCCCACCTAAATCTTCCTCTAAGGGAAGTACATTAAAAGTAACGCTCGCTCCTACTGATTTGCCTATCCAGTTACGCTGGGATTCTTTAAGCGAATCTGTCCAATCAATAGTTTCTAGTCCCTGTAATAATCGCTCTGCATATGCAGAAATACGCATACTCCATTGCGTCATTTTTTTACGGATCACAGGATAACCTCCACGCTCAGAAACTCCATTAACAATTTCGTCATTAGCTAACACAGTTCCTAGCTCTGGACACCAGTTTACTTCTGTTTCTGCTAAATAGGTAAGTCTGTATTTTAATAAAATTGATTGTTTTTCTTTTGATGAAAAACGATTCCAATCCACTTCTGTAAATACGGTAATATCCTCGTCACAAACCGCCTGAATGTTACCATTTCCTTCAGTTGCAAAAATAGTTTCCAGATCACTGATATCTCTGGCTTTATCAGTTAATATATCATACCAGGAATTAAACAACTGTATAAAAATCCACTGTGTCCATTTATAATAATCTGGATCACTGGTTCGTACTTCTCGACTCCAATCAAATGAGAATCCTATTTTATCTAATTGCTCTCGGTAACGCGCAATATTTTCTTTAGTTGTAATAGCAGGATGTTGACCTGTCTGGATTGCATATTGTTCTGCCGGTAAGCCAAAGGAATCATAGCCTTGTGGATGGAGCACATTAAACCCTTTATGACGCTTATATCTGGCATAGATATCGCTAGCTATGTATCCTAGCGGATGCCCCACATGCAGTCCTGCTCCGGATGGATAAGGAAACATGTCCAATACATAATATTTTGGTTTTTCACTGTTGTTTTCAGCTTTAAACGTTTTGTTCTCTGCCCAATATTTTTGCCAGTTGGCTTCAATGGTTTTAAAATCGTAATTCATTATCTGAAATTAAGACCGCAAATTTACAATTTTATGTGTGATTACCTTCTTTTATGGTCGATTATAAATTGCCAGATGATACTATAAGACAATATCAATTCATTGTGGTTTAAAACACAGGCATCATTAACTTACCAGCATATAATGTCCAAGCCATAGATGCTATTGCTGAAATATTGATTGCATAACCAAATAGTTTCATCTGCGATAAAGTGTAAGGTTTCTCTTTAAAAATAATAAAAACATCTAGAAATAACCATATAGAAAACACCGCTAAAAACCCTGCCAATACTATATCATTAAACCAGAACCATAAGATATACACCTCAACAACTAATAGCAATAACATAAGTAATTTAGTCTTTTGTCTTTTTAGTAAAGTAGCAGTGGTTCTTTTACCAGCAATTATATCCGGTTCTATATCCATAATTTCTCCTGCAATATGTGCCTGAAAAGCAAACAATCCTAAATATAGCATTGTTTGCCACGGCAATGCGGGCAAATCATTAAGTTCTGTACAAAAATAAGCCGTCACTACATATCCAACTTGTATTATAATCTCAAAGGGTGGACGCTCTTTTATTCTGAAAGGTTCAAAATTGTATATAATATTTACAAAGATCATCACAGCTAATAAAATAAACATTTTATATCCTGACATTATGGTAAATAAAATTATAAATGGTATGATAAGTATCATCATTTTTTTTGGCACAGAAGCTAATTGTACTGCGGAAGCTTTGGCTCCAAACAAAAAGTTTCCTTTCCGGTCATTTACTGCATCTGCTTCCTTATCATTATAGTCATTTAATCCATACACCAGATAGTTTAAGGGAAAAGTAACAAAAAGAATCCCTAACCAAAAAGGAATGGTTTTCCAAAACCCAACCTCATTACTAAAAGGAACTAAATAAATCCAAAGTGTAGGAAACCAAAGCCCTGGTCTCGAAATTTTTAAATCAATAAGATTCATACATTATTTTTTTCTGGCTTTTGCTTCCATAGGTTGAAGACAAGCATATATAAACGCGTGTACAGGAGTAGGAACATTCAGCCTCTTACCTTCTCTTACTATAAAACCATTAAAATTATCCAATTCTGAAGGTTGTCCTTCCATAAGATCTCGTTGGGTAGATGCGGTTGAAACATAGGGTTGATTTCTTATAAACTGCATCACTTTAGCTACAGTATCCTCTTCTAACGCTACGACACGAGCCATACCAATTTTATAGATTTCGTGAGCACTTTGCTCCATCATTGTATATAATTCTTCATTTTTACACATCTCACCAATGGTAGCTCTGGTTAATCCTCCCAGACCACTTACCACAGCAATAAACATAAATTTATTCCAGATATCCACTGTAATGTTCTTGGAGATAGTTCCTTTAAACCCTGCTTCATCAAAGATTTCTTTAACCTTTTTTATTCGTTCTACTACATCTTGACTACAATGCATATCCAGTGCTCCAAAAATAACTTCTGGAGGATGCCCAAAGTGAGAAATAATACCTGGCGCTTCTATTTTACTATATATTTTACACAATCCACCCAATACATGTTTTTTATCCAATACTGAGCATATTTTTTCAGCATTATTAGCTCCGTTTTGTAACGGAATCACTACAGAATGCTCTTTTAATATAGGTCGAATCAATGTTGCAACTTCTTTAACCTGCCAGGATTTTGTACAAATTAACACCAGATCAGCTTTATCTACTTTCCTAATATCATCTGTTGCCAGAAAAGGATGTGTTATAAAATTTCCGGATATACTTTTTACTTTTAGTCCATGATTTTGTATCGCATTAAGATGTTTACCTCTGGCAACCAAGGTCACTTTTTGACCTGAATCTGCCATTTTTCCACCAAAATAACCTCCCACACCACCAACTCCTATGATTACTATATGCATATTAATTATTTAGATATTAGATCTCCTTATAGTGAGCTAACAAAATACAGAAAATGCATCTCCATAAATAATTATCAATTATCTCACCTAAATTTTGAAAATTTTAATTGCTTTAATACGTTGTACTAGGGTATCAAAGTTAATTAACTTTATTATTTTTACCAGCAAAATACCTTATCATGAGCTCATCTTTTGAAAAATATCAGAAACGCAGATTAATATCCTCTTATTTTTCTGTAGTTATTAGTATTTCTCTGGTACTTTTTTTATTAGGATTATTGGGGTTGTTAGTACTGAATACAAAGAAAGTAGCAGATCATTTTAAAGAAAAAATTGCACTGACCATTTATTTGAAGGATACGGCAAAAGACGTAGAGATCAAACAAATGGAAAAAAGTTTAGCATTAGCAGAATACACTAAATCCACTACTTTTATTTCTAAAGAAGATGCGGCAGAAGCGCATAGTAAAGATATTGGTGAAAATTTCATGGACTTTCTGGGTTATAATCCGTTACAAAATTCTATCGATGTATTCTTAAAAGCCGATTTTGTAGATCAGGTAAAAATTGATGAAATCACATCTACAATTACTAAGAAAGATTTTGTGGATGAAGTCATTTACGACAAGCCATTGATTTCATTACTTAATGACAACATCAAGAAAATAAGTTTCTGGGTTTTACTTATCAGTGGTATTTTTACTTTTATCGCAGTACTATTAATTAATAGTTCAATTCGCTTATCAGTATATTCTAAACGTTTTATTATCAAAACCATGCAAATGGTAGGTGCTACAAAAACTTTTATTAGAAAACCCTTTGTTTGGAAAAGCGTTCGCCTGGGAATGATTGGAGCCATTGTGGCACTTATAGGAGTTGCTATTGTATTATATTATCTAAATGAAGCTTTTCCTGAATTAGCATTACTAAGTGATGTAACCCTTTTAGCTGGTTTATTTATTGGTGTTTTTGGCTTGGGTATAGTGATTACCTGGATCAGTACCTTCTTTGCCACGCAACGTTTCTTAAATTTGAGAACGGATGAGCTATATTACTAAAATCGTATAACACTATGGAGCCTTTTTATTGGAATGTAGATCCTGAAATCACAACTCTTTTTGGTGTTTTTCCCTTAAAATATTATGGTCTATTTTTTATTACAGGCTTACTACTAAGCTACACACTTTTAAAAAAAATATTTATTACAGAAGGCATTCCAACCAAAGATCTGGACACCCTTACCAATTATGTCTTTATAGGAACTCTGGTTGGTGCGAGATTGGGTCATTGTTTATTCTATGATTTCGCATATTTCTCTCAACATCCTTTAGAAATTTTTCTTCCATTTAAAATCAGTAATGCTGGTTGGACTTTTACTGGATTTGCTGGTCTGGCAAGTCATGGAGGCGCCATAGGCATTTTAGCAGCTATTACATTATATGTATACAAAACTAAAACACCTTTTTTATGGATTATGGATAAGCTAAGTATAGTAATCCCCATAGGATGTGCTTTGATAAGATTTGGCAACTTTATGAATTCTGAAATTTATGGAAAACCTACGCATAGTAATTATGGAGTTGTTTTTATGAGAGATGATCTTATTGCCAGACATCCCACTCAATTGTATGAAGCTTTTTCATTTTTAGCCATCTTTGTTCTTTTATTTTATTTAAACAAGAAAAAAATAGTAAGCAAGCAACGTGGAGTACTTTTTGGAATATTTTTGATCCTTATGTTTTCAGCTAGATTTATTATTGAATTTTCAAAAGAAAATCAAGTCGCTTTTGAAGACGCTATGGCACTCAATATGGGACAATTATTAAGTATCCCTTTTATTTTAACAGGCTTCTTTTTAGTTTTTATGTACCCAAAAACAGCAAACTTTACTGCAATAAAAATCTAATATCAAATGCAAAAAACCGGTAAAATATTCTTTGCAATCTCCTCTATCTTGTTTGTAGGATTTATGTGGGTGGTCATTCAAACTTTCAAACCGGTACGCAATGTACAACCTGATGATGTCATAGAAATTAAAGGGACAGTTACAAAGATTGAAGAGAGTGCTGGTTTTGATATCGTGATCACTTTAGAGAATGATCCTCATATTTATTATATTAATCGAGGTTTGCAGCAAGGATTAACGATTGAACAACTAACAGGAGACCTTCTTAATAAAAGAGTTGTTTTGTATCCTATAAAAAGATGGACTATATTTACACGCGACGGAATTATGGGTCATATTTCAAAAGTTGTTATAAATGATCGGATTATTTTTAATGAAATCATTCAGGATTGAAACGCTTATTTTTAAATATTGATTCCCTCTTTTGTGCAACAGATAAACAATACTATTGATGAATAAAGAATCTAAAAATACACCTCACGAAGCAGATTTCGTTTTTGGGAAAAAAAACTATATTGTCATGGCAATTGGTATTGCGGTCATTGCATTGGGATTCATTCTAATGGCTGGTGGCGGAAGTGATGATCCTAATGTATTTAATCCTGATATTTATAATTTTAGGAGAATTCGCTTAGCTCCAACGGTGGTTTTAATTGGTTTTGGGATTGAAGTATACGCTATTTTATTAAACCCAAATAAGAAGAAAAAGGAGTAAACTCTTATTTTATCTCTTCGTAATTATATATTTGCACTCAATTTAGACATCTTTCTATATGGAAACTATTGATGCAATTATTCTGGGAGTAATACAAGGATTAACGGAGTTTCTTCCGGTATCTTCCAGTGGTCATTTAGAATTAGGTAAGGCCATTTTGGGGGATCAAAGTATTCCTGAAGAATCACTGCTATTTACTGTTGTTTTACATTTTGCAACTGCGTTAAGTACATTAGTTGTCTTTAGAAAAGATGTTTTTGAAATTGTGAAAGGATTACTCCAATTTCAAAATAATGAAGAGACTCGATTTTCTATTAAAATCTTAATCTCTATGATTCCTGCAGTATTTATCGGCTTATTTTTTGAAGAACAACTAGAACAGCTTTTTGGGGGCAATGTGATGCTTGTAGGATGTATGCTTATTGTAACAGCTATCCTCTTATGGTTTGCAGACAAAGCAAAAGACACCTTAAAATCAATTAGTTTTTCTAACGCTTTTGTGATTGGTATTGCTCAGGCAATTGCCATGTTACCAGGTATATCGAGAAGTGGTGCCACTATTTCTACTTCTGTATTGTTAGGTAATGATAAAACAAAAGCCGCTCGTTTTTCTTTTTTAATGGTTGTACCACTTATTTTTGGGAAAATTGCTAAAGACATCGTAAGTGGTGATCTTACGGTACAAACTAACAGTAGTCTTTCATTGATACTCGGTTTTATAGCTGCTTTTATTTCTGGGCTTTTTGCCTGTACATGGATGATTTCTTTGGTCAAAAAGAGTAAATTATCATATTTTGCCTTATATTGTATTGTGGTTGGTGTGATAGCCATCACATTTGGTTTTATTAAATAGCCCCTAATGTTAACCGAACAAGACTATAAAGAGGGTCAGTTACTTCTGATCGACAAACCATTGCAATGGACATCATTTCAGGTAGTTAATAAACTTCGCTGGTGTATTCGTAAGCAATTCACTATAAAAAAAATCAAGGTTGGCCATGCTGGCACACTGGATCCGCTAGCCACGGGTTTGCTTATTATTTGTACAGGAAAATTCACGAAGCGTATTCAGGAATTTATGGGACAATCTAAAGAATACATAGGAACCATTACATTAGGAGCGACAACACCTTCTTATGACTTAGAATCAGAGATAAATGAAACCTTTGCGATAGACCATATTACAGAAGAAGGTATACAGAAAGCAACAGAACAATTTATTGGTGAAATCGATCAATTTCCTCCCGTTTTTTCAGCATTAAAAAAAGATGGAAAACGATTATATGAATATGCTCGTAATGGTGAGGCTGTAGCAATTACATCAAGAAAGATTCTTATTGAAGAATTTGAAATAACCCGAATCCAATTACCTGAAGTAGATTTTAGAGTAGTTTGTGGCAAGGGAACTTACATCAGATCATTAGCACATGATTTTGGAAAAGTATTAAAAAGTGGAGCACATCTTAGCACATTAAGAAGAACTAAAATTGGTAGTTTTTCTGTAACAGATGCTATTACTCCTGAAGATTTTGAAAAGCAATTATGCGCTCAATCTATATAGGAAAAATAAAAAGAATTACGTTATTAGGGTATGGAGTTTGTAGAAAAACATAAAGCTTTGATCATTACAACTATGTTAATGGGAATTTTTATTCTCAGTCTCTATAACATTAACATGATCAATAAGAAGAAAGAACTTAGTTCAGAAATTTTAATGGAAATTCCAGAAGAATTTCTATCAGAGATGGAGGAAGAGGAAGAGGAACCTTTGGAAAAAGAAAATCGTGAATTGATTGCTGCAAAAAGAACACACAATGCATTTAATGAAGATTTTGAAGATCCTGATGATTTTGAAGAGCGCATAAAATCTCTAACAGAAGCTGAAGAAGCCGATGCTGAAAGTGCAGAAAATTCTAATCTGGCTGAAGGGGAGATACCCATTGATGAGCAAATAGATGAAGAGGAGGATGATCAAAAAAATCAAAAACCTATAAGTAAAGAAAGTAATAATAGACACAGTTCTTCCAGCTATTCTCTGAAAGGAAGAGATGTATTAGGTCAAATTCCCAATCCGGTATATACGTGTAATGGTAGTGGTAAAGTAGTAGTAAAGATTGAAGTAAATGCAAATGGATATGTCGTAGACACTAAGATTGATAGAAAAAAATCTACCACTAAAAACGAATGCCTTTTTGAAAATGCCGCACAATATGCGCGAAGAGCTCAATTCTCTTCTGCACAATTAGCTGAACAAAAAGGGATAATTACTTATTTCTTTAATTACGGAGGGTAGGGTAATTTTATTTTACTATTCAATTAAAGTATTAAATAATATATTCCTAAATTCTTACAAAAGCGCGAGCAAATCCTCTGTTATATTTTTACCTTTATCCTTATTGTACCACCCTTGTAGATCTTCTTTAAACTGCGGATCTAAACTTCCGTGTTTTACTTTATAGTCTTGCACCATTTTTGTAGCAACTGAAGGTCTAGGACCCCACGAATTCAAAACCTCTTTTTTCTCATTATCAAAAATGATTAATTTAGGGATCGATTTACCTCCATTAGTTAAAAAGTAACTCATTAATTCATCGTGGTCATCTCTGGAAATAATTCTTAAAACAATACCTTCATTCAACGAGGCTAATTTATGAATCACAGGTAATGACTGTGCGGCATCACCGCACCAGCCTTCTGTTAGCACTAACCAGGTAACATCAAACTTGTGTTTAGAAAAAATATCAATGGTATTTTTATCTATTTTTAATGTTTTATCTAAGCGCCTCATTCTGCGATCATTTAACATGCTGTAATTGGTCAATGCTTCCGATTGTTCGTGTCCGGTAGATTTCCCATCTACTAATAATTTACTGATCAATGTTCTATATTCCTGATAAGAATATGAGTCTTGAATTCCTCGTTCAATTAGTTCTTTTATACTCATTGTTGTTATTTCCATCTTCCTCTTATATTTTCTTTAAAATAGGACGCTATTTATTCTTAAAACTTACAAATGGACGAAATCAGGTACTACCTTGTCACTGAAAACAGTGAACCTATCTTCACTGATTAAGGCGTACCATACTATCAAGATATTTTTAAAATTTGTATTCAAAACTATCTTAATATTACTTTAATATAAATCATTTAATCTATTTTAACGTACAGCAGATATTAAAATATCAAAAAACAATGACATCTTCTAATCATTATCAAACCTAACAACTATCTTTATCATAAAACAGACATACTTGCTTATAAAATCACAAAACTTCATACCATTAAAAAAAACTTTAGTAACCATAGTTATCCTACTAGGGTGCGCCAATCTCCATGCTCAAATTGAAAAAATATATACATCATTAGAAGATGCACTTACTAATAAAGAACTTGTATATACGCTTGATTTAAGAAACAATGAACTTACTGAACTACCTGCATCTATTGGAGAACTTACAAACTTACAAACACTTTATCTGGAACAAAACAAACTTACTGAGTTACCAGCATCTTTCGGGAATCTCAAAAAACTGGAATTATTAATTTTATCAAACAATCAACTTAGTACCTTACCTGAATCCTTTGGGAGTCTTGAAAAATTAGGGTGGCTTGTTCTAAAAGAAAATAAAATTAATACATTACCCGTATCATTTGGAAATTTAAAAAACCTAAAAAAAATTGACGTACGGCAAAATCAGCTGACCGGTCTACCAGCTTCTTTTGGAAATCTGACTAACTTACGTGAAGTATTACTGGAGCAAAATCAAATTAATGATTTACCAGAATCCTTTGGTCAATTGATCAATTTAGAAGCATTGGACATATCAACTAACCAAATTAGTGAGCTCCCCATTTCAATTGGAAAACTATCTAAACTAGAATGGTTTGTTATAAAAGAGAATAAAATAACTCAACTACCAGAATCGATTTGTTCTTTAACAAGGTTAAGATCATTGTACCTAAATCATAATAAAATAAGTGCGTTACCTATACATCTAGATAAAGTAGTAACATTACAAGAGTTAGACCTCTCCGGAAATAAGTTTTCTGATCAGGAAAAAGTAAAAATCAAACAGCTATTACCTGCTTGTACGATTAGTTTTGATAGTGGGTATTATTCTTTGCAAAAAGCATTAGGAAACCGAAAAAATGTCTTTACCCTTCACCTATCCAATAAAAAAATCTCTAAACTACCCGAATCTATTGAATATCTTAAAAACCTGGATGGATTATACCTTAGAAATAATCGTCTGGTCACGTTACCCAAAACTATAGAAAAACTAAAAAAGCTAAGAATACTTTCATTATCCTATAATAGAATAACTGAAGTACCTGCATCAATTTACAAGCTAAAGAATCTGGAAGAATTATATCTGGATGGAAACAAAATATCAACATTTGAAACATCAATTGCAAATTTGAAAAATTTAAAGAAGCTTAAAATATTTGGCAATAACTTGTCAGAAACTGAAAAAGAAAGAATACAAGTATTGCTACCTAATTGTATTGTTAGTTTTTAGAATAAACGAGTTCTTTAATTATTTTTACTTTCTACATTTAAAAGCTGTATTTTTATTATTCTGCTTATGTAACTAAAGACATTTCTTAATCATTGTATCTATGGAAAAACACAAATGTGGCTGGTGTGTAGGAGACACCTTATATGAAAAGTACCACGATAACGAATGGGGAGTTCCTCTACATGATGATCAATTATTATTTGAATTCCTAATTTTAGAGACCTTTCAGGCTGGATTAAGCTGGATTACCATTCTGCGTAAACGTGAAAATTTTAGAGATGCTTTTCATAATTTTGATTATAAAATGATCGCGCAATACACAGATGAAAAGAAGGATGAGTTGCTACAAGATAAAGGAATTATCAGGAATAAGCTCAAAGTAAAATCTGCTGTTACCAATGCTCAGAATTTTATAAAGATACAAGATGAATTTGGCAGTTTTGATTCCTATATATGGAATTTTGTACAAGGAAAACCGATTGTTAACACTTGGAAAAACCATAAGGATTGTCCTGCCAATACTCAAGTTTCTGATACTATCAGTAAAGATTTAAAAAAACGTGGTTTCAAATTTGTGGGGTCTACAGTTATATATGCTTTCATGCAAGCTATTGGCATGGTCAATGACCATGAGATTGGATGTTTTAGATATAAAGAAGTTTAAAGCCATACAGATATATAGTACTTGTATATTTTTAGTCTGAACAACTATTTCTTCAAAAACCTATTTTAGAAACTTCATAAATACATCTCTAGGAATTTCTTTAGCTCCTAAACTAGCTAAGTGATCTGTATGTACTTGACAATCGATCAATCGGACTTCTTTTTCCTTCAAAAATTCGATTAATTTTATGAATCCAAACTTAGAAGCATTACTAACTTTAGAAAACATACTCTCTCCACAAAATATTTTTTTATCCGATAACCATACACCGTATAAACCACCTACCAGTGCTCCTTCTTGCCAGACTTCTGTTGAAATAATATAACCTAAGGCATATAAGTCTGTATATGCTTTCCTCATATCTGATGTAATCCAGGTACCATCTTGCCCAGGTCTGGAGGTAATTGCACAATGCTCAATCACTTGCTCAAAAACGGTATTAAAACTAATCGTAAATTGATCTTTACGGATTAATTGCTTCATACTTTTACTAATTTTTAGTTCCTCAGGAAAAAGTACCATCCTAGGATCAGGGCTAAACCACATAATAGGCTGACCTTCATCATACCAGGGAAAAATTCCATTCTGATATGCGTTGACTAATCGTGGCACAGAGAGATCTCCTCCTACTGCCAGCAACCCATCTTCATAGGCAGAAGATACAGGAGGAAATTGTATGGAACTATCTAGTAAGTACAAAACAAATGAGATAATATTTCTATAACGTTAAATATCAATTAGTTGTTTGATTTAGTCAAAAAAATCATAATCTTTGTTAAGACCTTTTAAGATAAATTTTGTTCATCATTGCTTTTTTGAGTTTTATTAAAAGGTTCATTTAAAATCACAATATGAAAAGTCCGACACAGATGTATCGGACTTTTTGCTTTTTTATCTTAATTGTAAACCTACAAATATCAAACTTCTAATAGGTTTAAGATACGTATAATTTCTAGCACCTAGAATGGAAGATCATCGTGATCATCTTCTGATAAATTCGTAGCCGGCTCAAAAGCTTCTGTCGGAGCTGCCGGAGCAGGAACAGAAGATGGAGCTCCTTGTTGTAAACTTTCTATTCTCCATCCTTGAATAGAATTAAAATATTTAGTTTCTCCTTGTGGGTTTACCCATTCTCTACCACGTAAATTGATGCTTATTTTTACATCTTGACCAGCTTGAAAAGAGTTTAACAAATCAACTTTGTCTTGCACAAACTCGACCATAATATGCTGTGGATATTGCTCTTCTGTAGTAACGACAATCTCTCTCTTTCTGAAACCATTGTTTCCAAAAGTTTGTGTCTCACCTACCATTTTTACTTTACCTTGTACTTCCATCTTATTTAGTATTGTATTGCTGCTAAAATATTCCATGCAGTATCTACTTCATTGATTTCTAAATACTGCTTTGCAAATTTATGAATTTCTATTAGGTTAGCATCCTGAATTTTATCTCTAATATCACTATTTTTATTAACAAAAGCTTTAGCAGTTGCATTTTTTGGCATCTTTTCTACATTTGCAAGTTTACCAAGGTCATTACCTGTAAATACTGTGCTATTTTTTATTTCCTTTGGCAATGCATCAATACCTATACCCAGCTTCTGTAATGGTTTTGGCACTTCAAACATACCTTGATTAGCACGTGTATACCAGTTTCCTCCCATACGAGCTACCTGATCTATTTTATGTTGATCGATTGCACCATCTGCGTTTAAAACATTCTCTTTTACGTGCATCATCAGCACCTCACAAATAATTAAATTTCCGGCACCGCCTTCTTCACCCATAGAAAGTACCTCATTTATTTTACATTCAAACTGAACCGGAGATTCTCCTACTCTAAAAGGCTTTACTTTTTTTGAAGGCACCATACTTAATCCGGATTTTTCGAACTCATTAACACCTTCTGCATACTCTGTACTCGACAATGACATTTGCTGTACAATATCATAAGATACAATGTTAATAACCACTTCTTTTGTCGCTAATGCATTATTCAGGGTATGTTTTGCTGTATTATCTCGTACTCGCCTGGCAGGAGAAAAAATAAGAATCGGGGGATTAGCACTAAAGACATTAAAAAAACTAAAGGGAGAAAGGTTTGGGTTACCCTCTGTATCAATTGTACTGGCAAAGGCAATGGGTCTTGGACCTACTGCACCTAGCATCATACCATGTAATTTACGTGTGGATACTTGGGATGGATCAATCTGTATCATAAAGAAGTTTAAAACTCAAATATACATATATAATGTTGTATTTATGGTAAAGGCAGGTGTGCAGATATGACTTTATGATAAAGATAACAGGCTTAGCGATTCTTCTTAAAGGACTAACTAAGTTTTGAAATTTACTTTAGTTTTAGATACTTGTTAATGAACCGGATGTTACGCATTATGTAATACCTCATCAAGAATTAGCCTAATTATTTAGATTTAGTTAACGAAATGAACGCAATAAAATAGTTTTAAAACGTTTATATTTAGGATTTAGTTAACACAATTTTTGTATGAATTTTTCTGACGAGCGTAATCTGGCCAGTTATTTTATAGTATTTGCAATGCTTGTTATCACAAGTCTTATACTGTGGAATACCTCCATTTTTCTGCAACGACTTAAAAAGGATGAAACTACAAAAATGCAAGTTTGGGCACAATCTTATAAAGCTCTCAATAGTGTACAGGAAGATGACTATTTGGATTTATCAATTCTAATAGGACAGACCAATACTACCATCCCCATTATCATTACCGATTTTAATGGAGATATTATTAAAGACTCATTAGGAAGGCTGGACAAGAACTCTGTTAAAAATTTACCAGATGATATCACAGAAAATGAATTAATAGATTATCTGGATGAGATGAAATCAGAAAATGATCCTATAATTTTAGATTTAAAAGGAACAGCTCAATATATATATTATGGAAATTCTGATATTTTAAAAAAACTAAAATATTACCCCATTACCATAGCTCTTATTCTGTTTCTTTTAATAGGTGTTACATATTTCTTTTTTATGACATCTAAGGCTAGTCAGCAAAACAAATTATGGGCAGGAATGGCTAAAGAAACTGCTCACCAAATAGGAACACCTCTATCCTCATTAGTAGGTTGGAACGAAATATTAAAACTGGAAAATGTTAATCCTGAATATATCGTAGAAATAGAGAAAGACATTTCGAGATTAAAAATGATTACTGAACGTTTTTCCAAAATCGGTTCGATCCCTAGTCTGGAAGAAGCAGATATTGTTAAAGAGACTAAAGAGGCATATACTTATTTACTAGCGCGAAGTTCTAAATTGATTAATTTTTCGCTTGATTTGCCAGAAGAAACAATACCTGTACAATTAAACCCTCAGTTATATAGTTGGACCATAGAAAACCTAGTAAAGAATGCAATTGATGCGATGCGTGGTAAGGGTGATTTACACGTTAGTCTTATACAAGATGATAAATGGGTATATATCCGTATTAAGGATACTGGAAAAGGGCTTCCTAAGAGTAAATTTACCAAAATCTTTGAACCCGGATATACTTCTAAAACCAGAGGATGGGGCTTAGGCTTATCTTTAGCAAAAAGAATTATAGAAGAATATCATTCTGGAAGAATTAAGGTTCATAGATCCGAAATTGGTAATGGAACCACATTTCAGATTTCTTTACGAAAGTCAGAAGAATTGATATAATTTTTATTGTAATCTATCATCTAATCTCTTCGTTCTTAATCCCCTATAGTTTTCACTATGTCTAGGTTTTCATAATAAATAATACAGTATGAATTGGTTAAATTAATAGATGACGGAATCTTAATTTAGAATAAACTAATAACTAGTAAAATAGTGTTTTTATGTTAAAAAATCATTTAACATAGGTAAGGTGTAAAAATATAACATATTATAAAACGTTATATCTTAAAAATACTAAAAGTGAAAACCGAATACATCCTATTAAAAGAAGCAATTCTAACTAATAATTGCCCGGAGTGTTATTCTAAAGATGGATTAACACTTTCCTTTAAACAAGAAAAATTGCACTCTAAGTTAATGACTAAAACAAAGAGGGAAATTATTGAACACATGAATTGCAAAACATGTGAAACCACAATTTTTCCTGGAAGATGGACTGATGATATTGAACGCACCTATGCGTATCATAAAAAAACAATAGCTCCAGAACCATCATCCATAAAATTTACTGGTATCTTCTATATTATTTTATTGGTGACATTACTCATCTTTACCGCTGGAGGGTTTTATCTGTATACCTTATATGGTAGTCAAATCTAACTTTGTATCATACATATTATCTGCACCAGCACATTTTGAAGAATCATAAAAATTATATACCAAGGTGCTTACTAACTAAGTATATTCTTTCATAGTGTTTCGTAATTCATCCGTAATTACGAATGTTTCATTTTTATGAAAATTAAAACACACAGCTACATCATGTCCTTCTGCACATAATATACCTTCATCATTATACAAGTAATGATGTAATCCAAAGCTTGAATTTTTTATGAATTCAACTTTCGTTTTAATGAGTACGTTTCCTGGAAAAAACAATGGATTTTTAAAATCACATTTTGTAGAAACCAACATAGGACCCTTTTTTGTCGATTTATATAAAGATGCTAATCCAGTTACTTCCCAAAACTGGACCCTTGCACTTTGCATATATTTCATAAAATTGACATTATTCACATGTTGATAGGTATCCATTTCGCTCCAATCAATTCTGAGTTTTAATGACAATTTACAACCTGAATCCATCATACCTACATATTGGATTGAATTTCTGTAGCCAGCAGCTCAAATTCTTCAGTAGACATAGATACTTTATGCTGAAATGTCATTTCTTTCATTGTACTGAGTGGTATCAAATGTACGTGTACGTGAGGAACCTCAAGCCCTACAACTGCCATACCAACACGTTTACAGGAAACTGATTTTTCCAGTGCTATCGCTACTTTTCGAGAAAAACGCATCAATGCTATGTACGATTCTTCATCAAGGTCAAAAATTTTGTTTTCCTCTTTTTTAGGAATGCATAATGTATGACCTTTTGCATTCGGATTTATATCCAGAAAAGCATAAAAGTGGTCATCTTCGGCGATTTTATAAGAGGGGATCTCGCCGTTGATAATTTTAGTAAATAGGGTAGACATTGTTACAAGTTTAGTTGTTCAAATGTACTAAATCTAGGTTACTTCTCACTATTTCAGAATCCTAAAAAACCTTTCTTTTACAGAAAAGAAAGGTTTTATTAACATACGACATTTTTTAATCTACTCTCGTGTAATTTCTATAATATCAAATTTCATGGTTCCATTAGGCACCTGAATTTCTGCTACATCACCTACACTTTTACCTAAAAGACCTTTACCAATAGGAGAATCTACAGAAATTTTTCCGGTTTTAAGATCGGCTTCACTCTGCGCCACAAGCTTATAGCTCATTTCAGCACCATTTGTTTGATTTTTAATCTTTACGGTGGAGTGCACCAAGGCTTTGGATGTATCTAATTGAGATTCATCAATTAAACGAGCTCCGGAAAGCGTTTCTTCTAATTTAGAAATTCTCAACTCTAATAGCCCCTGTGCCTCTTTTGCCGCATCATACTCAGCATTTTCACTTAAATCTCCTTTATCTCTTGCTTCAGCAATCGCTTGTGATGCTTTTGGTCTCTCTATATCTTTAAGTTGATTGACCTCGTCTCTCAACTTTTTTAACCCCTCAGCGGTGTAATAAGATACTTTGCTCATAACTTCATCGTTTATATAAATACAAAAAATCCCATCTTCATGGGATTTTAACTATAAACAAATATAATAAAAAAAAACCGCAATCATATTTTTGATTACTTTCGTCAAGTAAAAAAATAGTATAGCGTTCTGATATGATTTTTTTTAATCTAAAAAATGAAAAAAATGAAAAAGTTCTTATTGATATTCCTAAGCATCGTATCTCTATTTTCTTGTGCTTCTGATGACACAGAGAATAACAATCCCAATCTACCATCTATTGGTTTCACGTATCAAATCAACTTAGACCTGCCAGAATACAACAGTCTTAAATTTCCTGGAAACGAACAAGTTATTAATATACAAGGGGTAGGTATTAATGGAGTTGTAGTTTATAATGTGGATAATACATTATACACTGCTTTCGAAATTAGTGATCCCAATATTCCATTATCAGATTGTTCTGTGTTAACAATAAATGGTATTGAGGCTACATCTGATTGTGATAACGATAATGTTTATAATATTATTACAGGCCAACAAACTCAAGGAACCGGAGGTTTTCCTCTTTTAGCCTATCAAGTGCGAAGAGATGGTAATACAATCACTGTTTCTAATTAAATCAATGATAACTGGATAAACCACCTTTTAAATTTAATACATCCAGATCATTTCTATGCTCTTTGATCATCTGGATTGCTTTTTTACTTCTTATACCAGATGCGCAACAAACAATGATTTGCTTTTGATTATCTAATGTAGAAATTTTATCCGTAAGTTTCTCTAAGGGTATATGCATCCCTCCAATATTAAAATTCTGAAACTCCGAGTATGATCTAACATCCAGAATTTGAAATTTCTCTATATTTTTCTTTACTTCTGAAACCGAAATCTCCTCCACCATCACCTCATTAATCCCACAGAAAAAATCATAATTATCTTCAAGTTGATAAATTTTGATGGTATCATTTTTTTTAAAACTAAGTATTTGTTGTTGTAACGTAAGCGTATCAAAATACAATAATTTTCCGCGTAATACGTCTCCAATACCTGTAATCATTTTCAGCACTTCATTCGCTTGAAGACTACCTATGATTCCTGGCAAAACTCCTAGCACTCCTATCTCAGAACAGTTAGGAACTGTATTGGGTGTAGGAGGATCAGGAAACAGACATCGATATGTGGGACCATTTTGATAATTAAAAACAGAAACCTGCCCCTGAAACTTAAAAATAGAGCCAAACACTAAGGGTGTATCAGTCAGCACACATGCATCATTCACAAGATATCGTGTTGGAAAATTATCGCTTCCATCTACTACAATATCGTATATTGAAAAAAGATCAAGAACATTATCAGTATTCAACTTTTCGTTATAAACTTTAAAAAAAACAAATGGATTTAACTTAGATAATCTTTCTGAGATCACCTCTGCTTTTGATTTTCCCAGATCATCTATTGTATATATGATTTGCCGCTGAAGATTGGTTTGATCAACTACATCATGATCAATAACACCAATTGTCCCGACACCTGCAGCTGTGAGGTACTGCAAAACTGGACACCCTAATCCTCCGGCACCTATCACTAAGACCTTAGTAGATTTTAACTTTTCTTGCCCAATCAGCCCTATCTCATCCAATAGGATGTGGCGACTGTATTGTATTTTTTCTTCTTTGCTAAGCATAGGTTTTGAAAGACTTTGATTGGATTTTATTTTTTTGGTTTCTTTTATTAATAGCTATTTTTATAGATTATGTTAAAATAACTATTATTAATTTTCCGAATTCAAATTAAATAGTAATTTACTGATATATAGTTATTAAAAATATTTTTCCGAATTCAAATTAAATAAAAACTAGCTAAAAATCATTATACTAAAGTTGGTTCATATTATATAGTTCAATAAACAATTAGCTCCAATATGGCACATAAACACTAAACTTTTTAGAAACGTTTTCTGAATCTTTAGGTTTAATTTTTCCAACTTCAATAGCTTCTTTTATTAGTAAAGATATTTGAGCAGCCTGTTTATCGTGCATTCCAAATCCTTATTGAAAGTGCCTTCCAAAATTACATTTTTCTCCTGTGAAATACATTAATTGAAAACTAGAAAATATAATTTTGTTTTATATATGAAAAATTTTTAATATAAGATATAACAAGCAATTACTATTGTATTTTTTACTTTACCGCCAATTATGAGCCCAGTCTTTCCAGACGACCTCTAATCCTTTTGATTTTAGCATGGTTACTACTTCTTCTGTAGAACGCTCATCAGAAATCTCAAATTGCTCCAGAGATTTTGGATCTACGACATATCCTCCCGGATTAGTTTTAGATGCTGCACTTATGGAGGTAATCCCCAAATTTACTATATTTTCTCTAAAAACTTCACTCTCACGTGTTGACATAGAAAGCTCCACATCTTCATCCAGTAACCTAAAAGCGCAGATCAACTGAACAAGATCTGCATCACTCATAGCAACTTTGGGCTCTAATCCTCCACTATGTGGTCTTAATCTGGGAAAGGAAATAGAGTATTTTGTTTTCCAATAGGTCTTTTGTAAATATAAAAGATGTAATGCCGTAAAAAAGCTATCCGCTCTCCAATCTTCTAATCCAAATAGTGCTCCTAATCCTATTTTATGAATTCCTGCTTTACCCAAACGATCCGGAGTTTCTAATCGATACTCAAAATTGGATTTCCTTCCTTTTGGATGATGCTTTTTATACTCTTCTTTATGATATGTTTCCTGATATACTAATACTGCATACAATCCACTATCAATAAGTAATTCATAATCCGGTTGATCCATAGGTTGTACTTCTATGGTAATATTAGCAACCTTATCTCGTATTAATCGAATTGCATTGTTAATATAATCCACTCCTACGGTTTTATTTGCCTCTCCTGTCACAAGTAATATATGCTTATATCCTTTTGATTTCAAAAAGGCAACTTCTTTTAGAATTTCTGCATCTGTCAATGTCTTTCTGGGAATTACATTAGTCATGCTAAAACCACAATAGGTACAAATATTCTGGCATTCATTACTTAGATACATAGGAGCATACATCTGTATGGTATTGCCAAATCGTTTTTTTGTGATTTGATAACTCTTTTGTGCCATCTGTTCTAAATATGGCTTGGCTGCCGGAGAAATTAACGCTTTAAAATCTTCTAATGTACGTTTTGGATTATTTAATGCGTTCTTTACATCGCTCTCGGTTTTGGAAAAAATATCAGAGCTTATTTGATCCCAATTATATTGATTAAAAATTGTTTTAAAGGTTACCATAGGTTACTATTGCTTTTAGCCTTTAGCTTTTATTTTTGAATGTAATGAATTTAACATTTTTCATACTTCGACTATTCGTAAGTTTAACTCCTCAAACTCTTCTTTACTTATATATTCAATATCTTTAATGCAAGATGATATGATTTTTTCTAAACGTTATAATTTCTAAAATTTCTCATTTTTCCTGTTATTCGGAGAATGGTTTTTAATTATAAATAAAATTTTTCTAACTGCAAAAAGCTAATAAGCTAACCCTTACTACTTAAAAAAGATGTCAATGGGCTACTTGCTTCTGCGCGTTTCTGTATTGGCGCTAACTTGGCATTATAGGCTATTCTACCGGCTTCTACTGCGAGCTTAAAGGCTTTTGCCATCGCTACAGGTTTCTGAGACACCGCAATAGCCGTATTTACTAATACCGCATCCGCACCAATTTCCATAGCATGAGCAGCATGCGATGGACTCCCAATACCAGCATCTACAATAACAGGAACAGCACTTTGGTCTATAATAATTTCTAAAAATTCTAATGTTTTTAACCCTTTATTACTCCCTATAGGTGCACCCAAGGGCATAACGCACTGTACACCTACTTCTTCTAATCGTTTGCATAAAACAGGATCTGCATGGATATAGGGCATGACCACAAAACCTAATCTAATCAGTTCTTTAGCTGCTTTTAATGTCTCTATTGGGTCTGGCAATAAATACTTGGGATCTGGATGAATCTCTAACTTAATCCAGTTAGTCTCTAACGCCTCTCTTGCCAATTGTGCTGCAAAAACAGCCTCTTTTGCAGTTCTAACTCCGGAAGTATTAGGTAGCAAATTGATTCTGGAATGCTCTAAATGTCTTAGAATATCATCATCCTCATTATGTACATCTACCCGTTTTAATGCTACTGTTATCAACTCACTTTCTGAAACTATTAGTGCTTCACGCATAAGACTTGATGAACTAAATTTGCCAGTACCGGTAAATAATCTAGATGAAAATTCTTTATCTGCAATTTTTAATGTGTCCATTTGTGTTTTACTTTTATCATCAACAGTCTATATCAATGCTCTTATATTTTGTATAATTTCTTCTAAACCTCCCTGGCCTGTTAACATTCCAGAAACTGCAATTCCTTGTACTCCAGATTCCAAAATACCTTCAATATCATTTAATTCAATACCACCTATAGCGATAATAGGTGTGTTAGCATGCTGTTTACTTAGTTCTAAAACAATTTTTTGATATCCCTCCAGACCAAGTATTGGGCTTAATTTTTGCTTAGTAGTAGTATATTTATAAGGTCCTAATCCTATATAATCTACCTCATCTTTAATATGATGCAAGCAATCCTCTAGTGTATTTGCAGTCCCTCCAATAATAGCATTCTCACCAAGAATCTTTCTGGCTTCTTTAGGATTCATATCCTGTAATCCCAGATGTACACCATCGGCTAGTGAAGCTTTAGCAATACTAACATGATCATTCATAATCATAATCGCTCCATACTGATCACATATATTTCTGCACGCTAATGCTGTATTGAGATAGGTTGCCATATCTACATTTTTTAATCGTAATTGCACCCATCTACACCCGGCTTCGCAAGCTTCTCCAATATGAGCTAAATGTTGTTCTGGAGTTTCTCCTTGTGATATGTATTGAATTTTAATCATAAATAATGTTTTACTTCTGACTTCTTCTGTTTTTATTATCTAGATATTGTGATATCCTAACAAGTCTGTAGTAGAACTCAGAACTTTTTCTGTATATAATTTCCCTCTCAGGCAGGCCTTTGGTAATGAGAAACCCATAGCTAACTGTACAGTAATAGCTGATGACAAAATACAACCGCTACCGTGTTTCTCTGTTATTTTACTCGTTTCTGGATTGATCTCAAATTTCTTTCCTTCTTTTGTAAATAAAACATCCACACCTCTACAATCTGTTCGATGTCCTCCTTTTAGCAATAAATTTGTTTTGCTTTTAATATGGCTAATGGTGTCTGCAATGGTTTTATCCATATATAATTTTTCTATTTCCTGGTAATTAGGAGTCAGTAAATAAATTTTTTTGAGTATTTCGTCTAATTGATGATTCAATTTTTCAGAGTCCATACTAGTATCTTCTGATATGATTCCTGATTTTTGAAAATCAAAATCAGAACTAGCGTTTAGTACAGGGTCTAAAACAATTTTAACATTGTTATTCTTTACTAATACGAAATCAATAACCTCAGCTAATACCTCCAAATTCTGAATAATTCCAATTTTCACAAAATTAATTTCAAAACGATCAAATAATATTTTGATTTGATTTTTGATCACCTCTATATCTGTCCAAAAACAGGCATCAAATAAAATATCAGTCTGAACAGTATTAGCTGTACAAACCGCCAATCCATACCCCTTTAATGCCTCCATTGTTTTAACATCAGCCGTGATCCCTGCACCGCCTGATGGGTCAAAACCTGCGATTGTTAAGATATATGGACGTTTTTCCACCTAAATTTATATTTGTTACCTTTTAATTATTCGATTTTTTTATATCTTAATTTCAATTCATTAGCCACTTTGTCAAAAAGAAGAATTTGAAATCTATAAAACGCGCCTTCAGTCGTTTTAACAATAAAAAATAAACCACTTTTAATCTCATCAGCATCAAGCTTTTCTCGATTAATTTCTAATTTTTTGGCGTCTTCTAAAGTTACAGACAGACTATCCTCCAATGTAAGTAGCTGAGGACGTAAACCACTGTCATTAATACTTATTGAAGCGAATTCAGGATCATCCGGTTCTATAAAAAAACCATTTTTAACCTTAATCCCCTTAAATGTTTCTTCTTCTGTTTTTCCTTTATCAAACTTTATTAATTCATGGGTATCCAGATTCAAAACTACCGCTGGATAGGTCCCAAAACTATCCTTATTGATAATTATCTCATGAGCTGGTGAAGAAGTTTGTTCTGCACTACTATCCTGAGCTCTTATGAAGCTCTGCGACCATATAATAGCTACTACTAAAAGAGTTCTTATATACATCATTTTAATTTTTTATTTATTTTTATAAAACTTTGTACCGGATTACTTGTATTCCAAACCCCTCCTAAAACGCCTACTCCTTTATACCCTAAATCTAATGTTGCTTGTATAGTATTTTCATTCACACCTCCCATTCCTATAACTTTTTTGTTTATATCAGAAACATCAAAGCCTTTACCTTGATATCCTTTTTTAGAAATAGATCCAAACACCGGACTCAGTAACACATATTCAAAATCAGTAGTACACGCGATAATATCTTCTTTAGAATGAAAAGAACTGGTTACAGAAAATCCTTTATTGATATATCTACGAACAGTTACTTCTAAATCATCTTCTAAATCCAATCTAGCTTGCTCCTGCAAATGTACTCCTCTTAGTCCATAAACTGTAGTCAATTCTGGAAATTGATGTGTCATAATCCTGTTGTGATAGTTAACATCAATCAGATCTAACAATACTTTATACCCTTCTATTGTAAATGTAGGTTTACGCAAGTGTAATATTTCTAAGCCAGCGGTAAACAAGGCATTAATTTGTGCTGCCTCATTATCTAATGGTTGCTCTGAAGTGATGACAATTATCATGTATATATCCCTAAATAAAGTTGACTGTTTTTAATTTCATAATCCGATACATATTTACATTTTGCATTCTCAGTCCTAATACTTAGGACATCTCTCCCAGAGGGAGAGAAACTAAAATTGTTCTTTGATTCATTTTTTTCTTAATACTCATTACTAACTAAGTCTATAGATAAACTTCACTTCCTTTTTCTTTAAATTCCTTTGATTTTTCTTGCATTCCTTCTTCTAATGCTTTTTGGTCATCGATTTCTTTCTGTGCTGCATACTCTCTTACTTCCTGAGAGATCTTCATCGAGCAGAATTTTGGACCACACATACTACAAAAGTGAGCAATTTTAGCACCTTCTGCCGGTAATGTTTCATCGTGATATTCTCTTGCTCTTTCTGGATCTAATGCCAGATTAAACTGATCTTCCCATCTAAATTCGAATCTCGCTTTACTTAACGCATCATCTCTATGTTGTGCTCCTGGGTGTCCTTTTGCTAAATCCGCAGCATGGGCTGCCAGTTTATAAGTAATAACTCCTACGCGTACATCTTCTTTATTTGGTAATCCTAAATGTTCTTTTGGAGTAACATAACACAGCATAGCCGTTCCATACCATCCTATCATAGCCGCTCCAATCCCAGAAGTGATATGATCATACCCAGGTGCAATATCTGTAGTCAAAGGACCAAGCGTATAGAAAGGCGCTTCTCCACATGCCTCTAATTGTTTATCCATATTAGCTTTGATCATATGCATAGGTACATGACCTGGTCCTTCTATAAATGTCTGCACATCGTGTTGCCACGCAATTTTTGTCAACTCACCAAGTGTTTCCAGTTCTGCAAACTGTGCTTCATCATTAGCATCAGCGATCGATCCAGGACGTAATCCGTCTCCTAGAGAAAATGCTACATCATAAGCTTTCATAATCTCACAGATATCTTCAAAATGTGTATACAAAAAACTTTCTTTATGATGTGCTAAACACCATTTTGCCATAATGGATCCTCCACGAGAAACGATTCCTGTAATTCGTTTGGCAGTCATAGGCACATAGGCTAATCGTACTCCTGCGTGTATTGTAAAATAATCTACTCCTTGTTCTGCTTGTTCTATTAATGTATCTCTAAAGATTTCCCAAGTAAGATCCTCTGCCTTGCCATTTACCTTTTCAAGCGCTTGATAAATAGGTACAGTTCCTATTGGAACTGGTGAATTACGTATAATCCACTCACGGGTTTCATGAATATTCTGTCCTGTAGAAAGATCCATAATATTATCTGCACCCCAACGACATGCCCATACTGCTTTTTCTACCTCTTCCTCTATACTGGAGGTAGTTGCAGAATTTCCAATATTCGCATTAATTTTTACCAGAAAATTACGTCCTAAAATCATAGGTTCTGCCTCTGGATGATTAATATTAGAAGGAATGACTGCTCTACCTCTTGCCACTTCATCTCTAACAAATTCTGCTGTAATTACCTTTGGAATACTGGCTCCAAAATCCTGACCTTCATGTTGTTCTGACAATCGATGTACTTCTTGTAGTTTTTGGTTCTCTCGTATAGCAACATACTCCATTTCCGGAGTAATTATTCCTTGTTTGGCATAATACATTTGAGAAACATTCTTTCCTGTCTTTGCTCGTTTTGGTTTACGTACATGGTTAAAACGCAAATGATCTAAACTAACATCGTTCAAACGTTCATTAGAATACATTGATGAAAATTCCTCTAATTCTTCTACATCTCCACGATCCATCACCCATTGTTCTCTTATAGGTTCTATACCATCCTGTATATTCAAAATTTTAGAAGGATCCGTATATGGACCACTCGTATCATATACAGTAACGGGCTGGTTTGATGTCTTCTTTTTAGAAAAACTATCAACAGTATCATCCAAAGCAATTTCTCGCATTGCCACATTAATTTGTGGATGGATACTTCCTTTTACATAGATTTTTCTAGAATTGGGAAATGGAGTTGTACTAATTACATGTTCCTGTGGTGCACTATCTTTTTTCTTCATCAGTATTAAATTTTTATTTTTTCCTTCAGTTTTTATCAGAAACGCTTGTTTTAACCACCCTGCGTTGCTTGAATAATAGTTATGGAGTCATTGGCATGTAAGCATGTTTCGTCCCATGCAGTTTTCGAAATCACTATATCATTAACAGCAATGGCAACTCCTTTTGATACAATATTTAATTGCTCCAATAGTGTTGATATTGAAGTGTTTTCTAAAACAGATTGCGATTGGTTATTAATGTTTATGGTCATATCAAATAAATAAACTCATAAACTTTAGGCAGATACCTACTTGAAAAGAAAATCACATATACCGTATGTGAAGATAACTTTTCCCTTCGTCGGTACTAACCGCATCAGGTTCAAAGGGTATTTCTCAGAATCCGCAATAGCGAATACACCCCTAAAGTTCATATATATCATAAAAATACTCTAAAAAAAGCGATTGAAAATATTTTCAATCGCTTTTTAACTTAAAATTTTAATGTTGCACCCAGAAGAAAGTTAATTCCTGCTTGTGGATAAAAGAAAGCTTCTTCAACAGTGCTTACAGTTCCTGGATTACTAAAATTATCATCATAAAAGAAATAATATCCATTAGACTCATACTCTTCATCAAAAATATTATTAACCAAACCAGTTAAAACTATAGATTTAAATACTGGTACATTCTTGATTTCATACACGATATTAAGATCATTCACAAAAAAACTATCTAACTTAGACAGTTCACTATCAATATTACCCATATACTGTTCTCCTACAAACTTTGATAAAAGAGAAAACTGGATATTTTTTACTGGTTGATATACAAATTGATTACCTGCGACAATATTAGGAGAATATGAAATATTGGTCTCGCCTAAGTTAACTTCAACTCCATCTACTGAAGCTATAAAGTTCTTATTCTTATTAAGGCTTAATGCTACATTGGGGCGAAGACTGAACTTTTCTGTAATACTTAAATCAGCGTCAATTTCAATTCCTAAACGATAACTCTCATCAATACTCGCTTTAATAGGTGCACCCACATCATCTAAAGCTCCTGTAAGTACTAATTGATCTTTATACCACATATAATAAATATTGGTATTCACAATTGCGTTCCCTTTTTTAAATCTCCATCCTAACTCGATATCATTCAATTTTTCTGCCGTACTAATCCCATTTTCAAAATCATTCCTATTGGGTTCTCTATTGGCTCTTGCGTACGATGTATATAATTGATGTGCTTCATTGATCTGATAGGTTGCTCCCAATTTTGGATTAAAAAATTCATAATTTTCATCTACTTCTAATGGGATACGATCTGATGTCAATCCAGATGTCTCATATCCAACAAAACGACCCTGGAGATCTAAGAAGGCACTCCATTGACTATTCATTCTATAGGTTGTTTTACCAAAAACTGTAAATTCATTTTTTGTTCCATTACCAAAATAATATTGATCTCTGATCTCTGATCCACCAGCATTCTGAGCCCAGATCACTTCTCCAAAATGATCTCCATCATAATGACTATAAAATGCTCCAAAATCTACCTTTAGGTTCTCATTTTTATAATTTGCAGAAGCATTGATTACATAAAAATCGTTGTCCAACCATCTACGACGGATTAAATCTGTGGTATTGATGGTTTCTCCTCCTATTTCAATAGGAGTAAAATCATAATCCTCAAAATCTTCATCCTCTTTATATTGCTCAAAAAATCCTCTTCCGTAGGTGTAATTAAGTCCTATATTAGTAGACCAATTATTATTGTATTTTTGATTCCAGTGTAATTGGTAGTGATCTTGTTTATAGTTATCTACTTCATTATCGTAAAATCGTGTAGTACCATCCGCATCTGTATACTGACCTACAGAATTAAAAGTTCTATCGTTTTCTAATTTTTCCGGATCTCCCAGACCATTCCACGATTGATAGGTTATTTCGTGTCCCCCAAATGTGATAGCTTTAATCAATGTATTATCGTCTACATAAGAACCTTGCAAAAAATATGATTTAAGGTCAGAAGATGCTCTGTCTATATATCCATCAGAAGCAATAGCGGATAATCGACCCGCTATCTCGATATGATCATTTAGAAGTCCTGTGCTAAATTTAATTGCGTGTCTTCTGGTTCCAAAAGACCCGACAGTGTTAGAAATTTCGCCATTTGCTTCTGTAGCAACTGCATCTGTCAATAAATTTAGACTTGCTCCAAAAGCTCCGGAACCATTGGTAGAAGTACCTACGCCACGTTGTAATTGTAAATTTTCTACAGAAGATGTAAAATCTGGTAGGTTTACCCAGAATGTACCCTGACTCTCTGCATCATTAAAAGGAATTCCATTTAAAGTAACATTCACTCTGGATGCATCACTACCACGTACACGGATGTAGGTGTAACCTACACCAGCTCCTGCATCTGATGCAGTAACAACCCCGGGCAAATAGTTAAGCAGAATAGGAATGTCTTGCCCCAGATTACGGGTTGCTAATTCTTCTTTAGACACATTAGAATGTGTTATGGGTGAATCTGCTTCCACACGAACAGATCTAACCAAAACCTCCTCTAGCTTTTCTAATTTTATAGTGGTAGAATCTGTTTGTTGTTCTTGTGCTATTACCTGAAAACTCAGTAATACTGCGGTAAGATAAAATAATATATGTTTCATTCGTAAACTATTTCCTACGAATAAAAGGGGCTATTATTCTTTATTATAATCAAGTTAAAATCAGTATTGACTACCAATACTTATATGCGTGTTCCCATAACTATAATTTCACAAAGAAATTAATCATTATTTTTAATTGTCCCTTGGCAGCATTATCCGCCCAGGTTCATTGGGTATGATCTCAGCCTTTTCAAATTATTAGTTTTTTAATATTACTATCTGTAACTATAAAATCAAACCTGAAAAAAAGCACCCCTTTGAGATTTTGGCGCAAAAATACTATCTTTTATTGATTTATTGTAACTTTAATACATTTAAAACAATGCTTCTACTTTTTTCAAGTTATAGGAATACATTTTTAATTTTTGATACATCTAAAAACAAGAAGTAATACAATGAATAGATGAAAAACACAAAACGCTCTGTAACTCTAAAAATAATTGCCGGTTATGGTCTTGCATTTGCACTTGCATTAATTACATTTTATGTGGTGTATAACCAACTAGATAATTATACGGAAATCACTGAAAGAAAAAACGATAATAATGAAAAACTTTTCTTGGTAGGAGAAGCAATCACCAGTTTGTACGAAGCAGAAAGCTTAGTCAGGAATATCATTCAAACATCAGATGCAGAAAACTTTAAAAATTACAGAGCTAAGATTGACTCTATTATAAATACTATTGATAAAGTGGGTGAAATGTCATTTGACACACTACAAGTTCGAAAAATTGATAGTATTAAAATATTAATAGATAGTAAAAACAAAAACTTTGAAAAGCTCATTGCGGTATATGAACAAAATAAAAAAGGTTTAAAAGAAAATGTAATTGAACAACTAAAAAAATCCAATAAAGATTATGGTAATTACCGTGATTATGATAAAAGATTCGAAAATTATAGCCCTGCGAGCAAACAAGCATTAAAAAATATACTGGACTGGTCAAAGAAAGATAATGCAGAGCGATTAACCAGTCAGACGTTAGATTCCGTTTCTAATCGTTTCTATAAAATCCTGGCCAATATCGAACAAAAAGAAAGAAACTATCAAAAAATTATAAAGGCAAGAGAAAATAATCTTTTAAAAAATGATCAAATAATCACCAAACAGCTACGTGATTTAATGGCTTCAATGGAGGATAATGAACGGAAAAAATATTTATCTAAACTTGACCGGTCTAATCATATATTGAATACCACATTTGACTTTATTCTAATTATAGGAGCTATTAGTCTCCTTATCGCGATCATATTCTTATTCTTAATCACAAAAGATGTATCTAAGAGCCAGAAATATCGTAATGAGCTGGAAGAAGAAAAAATATATACAGAATCCTTACTTAAAACAAGGGAAACCTTAATTAACACAGTAACGCATGATCTTCGTTCTCCATTAAATGCTGTCATAGGATATTCTGACTTATTAGACAGAACAGGATTAAACAATAAACAAAAGCATTATCTGAGTCATTTAAAAAAATCATCAGATTATATTTTACACCTTGTTAATGACCTTCTGGATTTATCAAAGTTAGAAGCAGGAGGCATGATTATTGAAGAACTACCGTTTTCGCCTCATAAACTTATCGAAAATACGGTCTCCAGTGTTCTACCAACTGACAATAAAAAAAACCTGAACATTTCAATCACATCTGATATTCTACTTAAAAAGCAATATCTAGGAGATCCTTTTAGAATTAAACAAGTATTAACCAATTTATTTAGTAATGCTTACAAATTCACAGATAAAGGCACTATCACTATTAATAGTAAAATTACAGAAAATGGTCTTGCTGAAAAAGTGCTTGTTATATCAGTAAAGGATACTGGAATAGGAATTACTAAGGAACAACAGCAATTTGTTTTTAATGAATTTTCTCAAGGAGATAAAGGAATAGAAAAAAAATATGGTGGTTTTGGCTTAGGGTTAGCTATCACTAAAAAAATTATTGATTTACTGAATGGAAAAATAACATTAGAAAGTGAACCAGAAAAAGGAAGTAATTTCACCTTTTATATCCCTATTAAATTAGCAAACTCTCAAATTAATGAAGAAGAGACTGAAACAAAAGAACTTCAGCATTTCCCTAATAAAAAAGTATTAATTGTTGATGATGATCCCAGTCAATTAGAGTTGACTAGTGAGGTAGTATCATTAGCTGGATTATCTTATGATACCGGTAGTAATGGTGTAGAAGCAATTTCACTTCTTAACAAAAACACCTATGACCTTATTCTCACGGATATCCAAATGCCAAAAATGGATGGTTTTGAGCTTTTAAAAGCCATTCAAAACGATTCTAAATTTAAACATCACAACATCATTGCCTTGTCTGGAAGAACCGATACCTCAGCTACAGATTACAAAGAAGCTGGTTTTTCTGGGAGTTTACGTAAGCCATATGCTCCAAAAGCATTAATTGATTTAATAGCAACTGTTTTACATATGGATCCAATTCATGTGATCGATGAATCCACAACAAAAGATACTAATAGCGATGATACTTATTCATTAAAAGATTTAATGTTATTTGCACAGGGTGACACAGAATCATTGTATGCTATTCTAGATACATTTTATAAAAGTACTCTAGAAAATATTGAAGAATTAAAGGTGGCAATCGAGCAACAAGATATCGATCATATTAGACGTTTGGCACATAAGATGCTACCTATGTTTAAACAAATCAGAGCAAACAAGGTTACCTCAATATTAGGACAATTAGAACATATAGATACCTCTGTTACAAAAAAAGAAGATGTTTTAGCATTAGCAATAGATGGAATCAATCAAATTGAGGAACTCATTGAAAAAATTCAGGTTCAGAATTAGACTATTCTAATTAAAGACTGATATCGTATTGCTTTAGTTTATTATAAAGTGTTTTTCGATCGATAGACAACATTCTTGCAGCCTTTGCTTTATTTCCATTTGCTTTTTCTAAGGCATCCAGAATTAATTCCTGTTCATTTTGACTTTTAAATAGCCCATACGTCTGTTTATTATTGTGAGACGCATATGCAATATCATTTGGTAACAACTCTAGAGTAATCAAATCATTCTGAGAAAGCAAGACAGCTCTTTTTACTATATTTTTCAGTTCTCTCAGGTTTCCTGGCCAATCATATTTTTTAAAAGTATCCAGTACTTCATCAGCAAAACCAACGACACTTTTATCTAATTCTATATTAGATTCTTCCAGAAAATAGTTAGCAAACAACATGAGATCTTCTATTCTATCTCTGAGAGGTGGTACCTTTATAGAAAATTCATTTAATCTATGGTATAAATCTTCTCTGAACTCTCCTTCTTTTACAGCATTAGTAAGATCTTCATTTGTAGCAGCTATGACCCGAATATCAACATCTATTTCTTTATTGCTCCCTACAGGTTTTATTTTTCTTTCTTGCAGCGCTCTTAATAGCTGTACTTGTAATTCGTAACTAAGGTTACCTATTTCATCTAAAAACAGTGTTCCACCATTCGCAGCTTCAAAATGTCCCACTTTATCATTCACAGCTCCAGTAAAAGAACCTTTAATATGTCCGAAAAATTCACTGGAGGCAATTTCTTTAGGAATTGCTCCGCAATCTACAGCTACAAAAGGCATATCGGATCGTTTACTATTCTTATGTATACTGCTTGCCACATACTCTTTACCAGTTCCACTATCTCCTATAACTAACACGGACATTTTGGTAGGGGCGACAAGAGCTACATACTCATTTAATTTTTTAGAAGCATCACTAATTCCTTTTACAAAAGATACTTTCGCATTTGCAGGAGTAGAAGCCTTTGCTGAAGAAGCAGATTGCTCTTTATTGATTTTTTGAACTGGGTTATCTTCAGTCAGCAACGCTTTTTCAATTATTTCAAGAATCGTATCCGGATTGAAAGGTTTAGAAATATAGTCAAATGCACCTTGTTTAATAGCATTAACTGCCATATTAATCTCAGCATATCCAGTCATAATAATAACCTGCGTAGCAACATTTTTAGCTCGTATTGTTTCTAATAATGTAATTCCATCTCTATCTGGCAACCTTACATCTGTAAGTATAATATCGAATATTGTTTCCTGAATTTGTAGGATCGCCTCGTTTCCAGAAAATGCAGTAAATACTTCATATTCTTTTTTTTGCAAAAAAGTTTTAAGCATTGTACAAAAGGCTACATCGTCTTCTACTATGAGTATTTTGGACATATTTTCATTAATTAATAATGCTAAGTAAGCGTAATATATAAAATTAAACATTTAGTAGGTACGTTCATACCTAAAAAGCATAAAATAAAAAAGAGACCCTTGGGATTGGGTCTCTTTTTAGCACTAAACAACTTTATATCGCCTCTTGGTTGACAAGGCGGATATTCTTTTCTACCCCTAGATTTAAGATTTGTCGTCTGGCTTTATCCATTCACCGTTAGCATTGGCAAATACAATTTTTGTATAATTTTCTTTACTTTTTAAAATTATTTTATAAGAATTATCTTTTGAAATATATGCTTTGTGAATACGTAACTCTACATAATCCTTTGCTGCAGCGTTTTGAATCGCCATAGGTAATTCCACAATTTCAATTTCAGTATATTCTTGCATCTCGTAAGCATAATCAATAAATTCCCATTTATCATTTTCAGCTAACTCATCCTGCGCTACCGTTCCTTGGGCTGATATTATACTTACTACTATTGTGATGATCATTGGTAAATTCTTCATTGATTTATAATTGTAAAAAAATCATTCTACATTTAGTTATATAGGAATAATTGTTCCAAAAAATAAAAGAAAGCTAAAATATTTCAACCAATTGATTTACAGTATTTTAAAACAAATATTTGACTTGAAAGCCATGTAGAAATCTCGGCAATTCTACATAAAAGTGTAGAAATTTTACACGATTCTTATGGCTAGGGATATTTTTCTTATAAGAAAATTGTAAAGAATCCTTAATAAATCCTAATTTTAACAATATAAATCAGATCAGATTATAATAACGGCTTTCTCCGATTGGATTTTTTAATCGAATGTTTTTGTTTGTTTTCCAGTCTTCTCTTAATAGAAGCTTTAGTAGGCTTGGACGATCTTCTGGCTTTAGATACATATAGGCTTGTTTTTAAAATATCTAAAAACCTTTTGATAACAAGTTCTTTATTTCTATGTTGACTTCTAGTATCACCACATTGTAAAATCAACATCCCCGATTTAGTAATTCTGGAAGTTAGTTTTTTATTAATCCTTAATTTTTCTTCGGCAGTAAGACCATTGGATTTTTCTATATCAAAACTGAGTTCAATCTTAGATGATACTTTATTAACATGTTGTCCCCCTGCGCCAGAACTTCGTATGGCTTTATATTTTAATTCTTTAAGCAGTATCGATGTATTCACGAAAACAAGGTTGCCTGATGTGCTGACTTTAAAAGATCGTTTACTGTTTTCACAGGATTGAAAGTTGTGAGTGGTACTTCTACAAAAACACTAATCCAATTTGCCATTGCTCCATTCCACAATCCAGGTAATTCTAGTGCTTTTAGCGATTTACCATTCAGTGTTTTTTTTGTGATAAAACCTGCATCCGGATCTACAAAATCTTGTAAATTAAATTTTTCTCCTTTGTAATTACGTACGCCGCAAACAAGGTCTACTGGATTAAAATGGGTAGCACTTTTTAGAATATCTTGTTGTCTGTGATCATTTTTATTAATCTGAGGAGTTTCTATAATTTGCAAAACCACCCTACCATTTTCTCGTTTCACCCAGAAAGGACCTCCTCCAGGCTCTCCTTCATTGATCACCATACCACAAACACGGATAGGTCGGTTTAATGATTCTTTTAGAAATTGAAGCTTATATTTTTCAGAAAACTTATCAAAATCGATAGGTAACCTCACATTAAGCTGCTGTACCAAAAACTTTTTGATCTTTTCTAATTCAGCATCTGATGGTGTTTTTTTATCAATACTATCTAAGATTCTGAATACTTCGTCTTGTATTTCTATTAGTTTACCTGCTAAAATCTTTTTGTAACCGGATACTTCATCCTGATATTTACGAACCACAACGTTATCAATATTCTTTATAAAAATAATATCCGCATTTAGATCATTAAGGTTCTCTATGAGCGCACCATGACCTCCTGGTCTAAATAAAATTTTACCATCTTCTGTTCTAAATGGCTGGTTCTTCTCTGTTACCGCAATGGTATCGGTTTCTGATTTTTGAAAAGAATATGTAATATCAAAATTGGTATTTGTTTTATCTTCTACCTTCTTTTTAATTCTTTCAAATTCATCTTTAAATGCCTCTAAATGTTGATTAGAGATCGTAAAATGTAATTTAGACAGCTTTCCAGAGGCTTTGTTATAACCCGTGGCTTCATATAAATGTTCTTCAAAAGCTGTTGCGATACTATTCGTATATTTATGAAAAGGTAATAATCCTTTAGGGTACTCCCCATAATTAAGCCCTTTCTCTTTCAACATCATCTCTACAAAAATATGTAATTGTTTCCCTTCTGATAAAAATACAAAATCAGGATATGCATTTTTTACTTCCTCCATGACTGTATCATAAAAGGGGAGTTTTTCTAAACCTATTAAAAAGAGACGTATGGCATCCGCTTTTTGATGATTTGTATAAGAATTTAAACTCTCTTTTTCATAATTGTAAGTAGTTAAGAATCTAAATAAATCTTTAAACATTCTGGTTGCAGCACCAGAAGCTGGAACAAACTTAATGGTTTCTAGATGAATTGCTCTTGATTCATATACTTTAATAAGCTTTTTCTGGTATTGTTCAGAGAATTTAAGAATTCCGTTATCTAAACTGGCAGCACTTCTAAGTGCTACAAAAGGTATTTCATTTTTAAAAGTCTCTATCTGCGACATCACTTTTGCCAAGGTCATACCTTTAGCTTTAATATGTCTTTTATCTTTATCTGTAATACTCACTTTTTTGATGCTATTAATTGGTCAATACTATGCACAGCTTTTTTAAAACGAGAAGTTTCATCACCCTTCAATACAACATAAGGATACTTATATGTCGTTAGTGTTTTTTTAAAAATAGAAAACATCTCCTCTCTTTGATTAGGCTTATCACGTAAATCATCTGCAACCCAAGGAGTGTCAATATAGGTTAAAAGATATAAATCATACACATTTTCTGATGATAATTTTTCAATTAATTCAGGAACTTCTCCTTTATAATATACTTCCGAATATACTTTAAGTTCCAAAACATTCGTATCGCAAAAAATTAAATCATGTCCTTTATCTATAACTTTACTTTCTAATTTTATCTGACCTTGAGCGATAGGAATCAAATCATTATAATCACATACTTCTCTTGTTTCATCCCACTTTTTTTGAAGATATATTCTCATATATTCTGGCACCCATGCGGTATCATAATGTTCTGATAATAGTCTGGCTAATGTAGTTTTTCCTGTGGATTCAGGACCAAATAAGACAATCTTTATGCAACCTGAAGATCTTTTTTTAAGCTTTTTTTCCATGCGAGATATCCTTGAATTGCTAATAATGTAAATATAAAATACTGAAGTGAAAGCATACCAAGTCCCCTGTACGCGTATAGAGGAACAGTAATAATATCAGCAAAAATCCATAACATCCAATTTTCTATTTTCTTATTAGCCATATACCACATAGCGGTAAAGAAAATTCCGGAAGTAAAAATATCAATATAGTTCTCTAATTTTATTTCGTTTCCAAAGTATCTATAAACCAGATACGTTACTGCCATCGTTAACACTACCAGTAAAACTCCTATTGCCTTTTCTCTATTGGTTGTTCTGGAAATAGGAATAGCATGTTTCTTACCGTTCTTTCTTGACCAGTTCCACCAGCCATAGATACTAATCACAGAATAGTAAAAATTCATCATCATATCACCAAAGTATGCTGCTTTATACAAAAGATACACTGTAATTACAGTTGCTACCAATCCTATAGGATACACTAAAATATTTTCTTTTTTAGCATATACGACACTTGCAATACCAAAAACAAAGGCTATTGCTTCTAATACTATAAAAAGAACTGGTGTGTCCTTATAAGCATTAAGAAAAAAATCAAAAATGTGGTTCATAATTGCTTCTATTACTTTTCACCATTTTCATATATACCAGCACATGTTCCATCTGGCCAAAAGCTTCTTTAATCTCAACTGTCAAAAATGACATCACCTGATCATACTCACCAAAAATTTGTGTACTTAATGGATTTTCTAAAACCGTAAATTCTGAAGCTCTCAATTTTTTTATAAAACGTATGATGTGTTCTTCAAAACCATCTTGTAATGGTGTAAGTGTTAATTCTATTGATATTTGCATATTGCATTATATTTTTTAGTCTGAAACCCTGATTTATTCATAAGGTATTGCATAAACACAAGTAAAACCCTCAAATTCTGTAAACGTAATATCATAATGACTAATTTCTTCCATATATTGAATACTGCCAGCTGTAAATGGAACATTGATATCAAAAGGCATAATATGTATATGTTGTTCAAAACTCAGCCCCGCAGTCCCGTACATTTTATATAAAGATTCTTTAGCCCCCCAGATAATAGTTAAAACCCTTACAGTATTCTCATTTTGTGTTGTCACAAAGTCTACTTCTGATCTCACAAACTTATGCGCTATTCGTTGGATTTTTTCTCTTTGCTTTTCAATATCAATACCTACAGAATGATCACTAATAATAATGCCTGCAAAATTGAAAGAATGGGTAATTGAAATATAATTACCATCTCTTAGGTGAGGCTTACCATTATCATCATACAATAAATCCTGATCCGTATATCCACAAAGCCCCAATAAGTGTCTGATACTCATAAAACCCCTTCTATGAATATCAGATTTCATGCCATCAACACGCTTCTGGCAATGTGTTGTTAATTCTATTCCCTCACATAAGGATTCATAGGATTCTTCAATCTTCCAAATCAATACGTTAGTGCTTTCATCTACTGTTATAGTTTTGTAAAGAGGCATGTATATTCTTAAAGTTATTATGTACCTTTGCAAACTGAAATCAAGGAAATATTTCTATGATTTTTGCGAGACGAATTTAGAATAATTTAGTGCTAAATACTAAAATAATTGCACTTCATACCTATAAAACAACTACTATGAGTACTAAAACATTGCCTTATGTTCCTTATAAAGTAAAGGATATTTCATTAGCTGCATGGGGAAGAAAAGAAATTGAATTAGCTGAAGCTGAAATGCCTGGATTGATGTCTTTGCGTGAGGAATATAAAAACGAACAACCATTAAAAGGTGCTCGTATTGCGGGATGTCTTCACATGACTATTCAGACTGCAGTATTAATTGAAACTTTAATAGCATTAGGTGCAGAAGTAACCTGGAGTTCTTGTAATATATTTTCTACTCAGGATCAGGCCGCAGCTGCAATTGCTGACGCTGGGATTCCTGTGTATGCATGGAAAGGAATGAATGAAGAAGAGTTTGATTGGTGTATTGAACAAACATTATTCTTTGGTGAAGATCGTAAGCCTCTTAATATGATCTTAGATGATGGTGGTGATCTAACCAATATGGTACTGGACAGATACCCAGAACTAGCAGGAGATATAAATGGACTTTCTGAAGAAACAACAACAGGTGTACACCGTTTATACGAAAGAGTAAAAAATGGAACATTACCTATGCCCGCTATCAATGTTAATGATTCTGTAACCAAATCTAAATTTGACAACAAATACGGATGCCGAGAAAGTGCAGTAGACGCAATTCGTCGTGCTACCGATACCATGCTTGCTGGAAAACGTGTTGTAGTTTGTGGTTATGGAGATGTTGGTAAAGGTACTGCAGCATCATTTAAAGGAGCTGGTTCTATTGTTACCGTAACAGAAATTGATCCTATCTGTGCATTGCAAGCAGCTATGGATGGTTTTGAGGTTAAAAAACTGGATACCGTGGTAGGGAATGCTGATGTAATCATCACAACTACTGGTAATAAAGACATTATACAGGCGGACCATTTTAAGGCATTAAAAGACAAAGCTATCGTATGTAACATTGGTCATTTTGATAATGAAATCGATATGGCATGGCTAAACAATAATTACGGAAATACTAAAGACGAAATTAAACCGCAAGTTGATAAATATACAATCGACGGAAAAGATATTATCATCCTTGCAGAAGGACGTTTAGTTAATCTTGGATGCGCAACAGGGCATCCGAGTTTTGTAATGAGTAATTCATTTACAAATCAGACACTGGCTCAAATCGAACTTTGGAAAAACGCTGCAAACTATAAAAACGAAGTATATATGTTACCAAAACATTTAGATGAGAAAGTAGCAAAACTACATCTTGAGCGTCTGGGAGTAGAGCTGGAGACACTCCGTGAAGATCAAGCCGAATACATTGGTGTCACTGTAGAAGGTCCTTTTAAGCCAGAATACTATAGATACTAAAGAGCTAAATATATGGCTTTGCAATTAGACGTTTAGAACACTTTATATTTATAAAATTAAACCCCTTGCTACGTAACGTAGCAAAGGGTTTAATTTTAACAATTTGTCTCTTCCTGAAATAACATTACAGTTAATTGTTATTTACAGAAAACACCATTACCTATTAAAACTTAATATGTATATCATTACAATAAAAATGATCTAGATATACTCTCAAAATTTAATTAAAACCCAATAGACCCAGATCATAAAAATAAAAGTCTTTTTGATTATTCATAGCTACAAAAAGACCTTTAGGAAACTTTTTATCAAAAAAACCGATAACAAGATCGCAGCCGTCAGTTTCTGTAGTTCCTAAATTGACTGCTTTAATAAAATGATGATCTTTTCTTGAAAATATATTGAACTGTCCTTTTTGTTGATCAGATACTATTATCCAGCCATCCCCATTTGGTTTTGCTGCAATTGCAATACCCTCCATATCTTCTGAAAAATTTTCATTTCCAAAAAAAGCTAATTCTTCATTTCCTTTTGATGGGTCAGCAGCATATTTACGAATTCCCACACCCTCATCTGAGCAGTATACATGACCTAATTCATCATCAATAGCAATAGCCTCAATTTCTTTTACTCCACTAAATTTTCCAAACTTTCTAATAAATTCACTTCTGACACCCTCAGCATCACTTATTAATTCATATTGATATAAGTAATTATCTTTAGGACCTGTTTTTCTACTTACAATTACTGATATTTTTTGATTTATTGGATTTTTGTAAATCCCTACACCCATAGGCCTTCTATAATTAATATTTGTTTCATCTTCAAAAACAGGAAAGCCACCTCCGTCTAATGGACGCATATCAGGAACAGAAAAAAGACGAATCTGATTTCGCTCTCTCTCTGTAAACACCATAATATCCACTACAGTACTATCAAACATTTTAAAACCGTACTCAATATCAATGTTATTAGGATACCTGATATTTTTTAATACTTTATCAGGAATAATCTTGCCTTGTAAATTAAATGCATAAATAGCACCATCTGTATCTTTATCTGTTCCAAAAACAATACTTTTTGATGCATCTGTAGGATGTACCCATATAGCAGGATCATCGGTATCGTGAGGAACCTTTTCTGATACTACTGTAGCTGGCACTGTTGGCAATTTATCGGTACAGGAATAAAATAATATGCCTAAAAGAAAAATTAAAAAAAACTTCTTCATAAATTAATATTTATTTTTTCTTAAAAAGATCATACTTAAGCCCAAAAGTGAGCCTTCTATCATAATATTCTAATTGCATTGTCCTATCCGAAATACCTTGATAAAAACGAAGAGGCTGATTCGTAATGTTAGTAAGATCTGCATAGACACTTAATTCTTTTGTAATTGCATAACTAACATTAAAATCTAGAAAAAACTGCCAATCATAATACCTGTCTTCAAAAGAATTACCTCCAATCTCATCAATATATGCATCAGAAAAATTAGAAGATAATCGTGCACTAAATTTAGCATCATTATATCCCAAGGATCCATTGAACATATTAGGTGCTGTATTTGGTAAATCTAGATCGAATCGTTCCTCACCATCCTCATTACGAATCCCTTCTGTAGTAGAAGCTAAATATGTATAATTGAGATATACGTTAAAGTTTTTTGCAAATCCAGGTAAAAAATCCAATTGCCGTTGTAATGCTATTTCTATCCCAAAAATTGATGCATCATCACCATTAAGTGGTTGAAAAACATCAAATCCAGTGGTAGCTTCTCCGAATGTATCATCAGCCGCTTCACCTCTAAAAGTATAAATAAAATTATTAATCTGCTTATAAAACAATCCTCCAGAAAGGATTCCAACTGATCTAAAATAATGCTCTGCCATCATATCAAAATTCATAGAAGTAGTAGGGTCGAGGTCTGGATTACCAACAAAAATTTCTTCTTCATCAAAAACTACATCTCTAGAAGGTACCAGATCGGCATAATTGGGTCTTGCCAAAGTATTTGTCCACGCAAATCTGAAAATAGTATGAGGTGAAAGACTATATTTAAAATGTAATCCCGGCAAGATATTAGTATATGACTGCTCATCACTAGCTTGACCGATTACGTTTTCTTCATCTTCTATTTGATTCCCTGTAGCTTTAATCATAGTGTGTTCTAATCTAATACCAGCTAAAACACTTAGCTGTTCTGTTAATTTTTGTTCTGCCATCATATATCCTGCTAATACATCTTCAGAAACCGTATAGTTAGCTCTTAGGAACTCATCTGGCACTGACTCCCCATCCTCTAATTCAAGGCTTCCTAACCAAACTTCGTTTGCAAAAAAGCCTGCCTGATATCTACTACCAGCAAGGAAATTAGGATTCGTAAGATCTCTATTTGGCACATTCGATAGTAAAGGAAAATTATTCTCTATATCAAATTCAAAAAAATCGTTATCTCTATTTTTATTTTTTAAACGACTCCGTATCCCAAATTTGATACTACCATCTCCTTTGCCAAAAAAATCTTTTATTAACTCTGCATTTATAAAAAAATTAATATCCTCTTCTTCTGTATATTGATTTTCTTCTGTTAGTTCAGAGAATGTAAAATCCGATAAATCATTTGCTTCATCAAAATTAAGGGGAGTCTGAACGGGTAATCTGGGATTTGAGTTATTATTGTTTACAATATACTCAGATTCATACCCAACATATCGCTCGTTTAATCTTTCTTCTGAAGCTTTTGCAAAAGAAGCCATCCAATCGATTTTAATATTTCTAAATAAATGATCTCCTCCTATACTATAATTCTGCATACGCTGATCTTCTAATCTTGCATTTTTATTACGGTCACTATCAATCCCCCCCTTTGTTTGACGAACAGCTTCTACGGGAAATCGAATTAATGATCCATCCGTAATAACAAAATCTTCTTCTTCAATATCTTCACCATCTAGAATTCCTTGTTCTAATTGAAATCTATTCTCCCTATCATCTCTCCAGTTATACATCGTTTTTAGATACATACTATTATCTGCATCAAACTGATAGTCCAAATTAGCCGAAAAACTTCTTCGTATTCTCTGTACTAAATATACACGCTGTTCAAATGTACTAGTATATGGATTCACGTTTAATGTTTCGAGAATAGCCTCTCCGTTAGCATCTTCTTCTCCCGTATTATAAGCTAACTCATCAGACCATTCAGCCTCTATATTATCAGAACCAAAATCATTATCATTAATTGATGCGGATAACAGCCATCCCAATTTCTTATTTTCTGTTCGATCTCCTATGAGTAAAGAACCATTAATAATCCTTTTATCAGTAATAAAATTGACTCCAGATCCTAAAGTTGCAGAAAGCCTAAAATCTTGTGGTGTTGTTTTAGTAATAAGATTTACAGACCCTCCTAATGCATCCGCCTCCATATCTGGCGTAACGGCCTTACTGACTTCTATCGTTTGAATCATATCAGCAGGAATCAAATCCATCTGAATTTCTCTATTATCACCCTCAGCAGAAGGTATTCTACTACCATTAAGTGTTACAGAATTTAATTGAGGTGAAAGCCCTCTAACAATAATAGTACGTGCTTCTCCTTGATCTACCTGCATAGTTATCCCGGGAATGCGTTTTACTGCATCTCCAATATTAGCATCAGGAAATTTTCCTATTTGATCTGTCGATACTATGTTTGTAATATTAATATTACTTTTTTGCGTATTCAATGCTTTCGCCTGACCGCTTTTTCCATAACTTATAATACTAACATCCTCGAGCTCTATTCCTTCTATTCCAAGAACTATTGATACAAATGAAGTTTGTGAATCCACAATAGTAACTTCTTTTTTTGTACTAGAATATCCTATATAACTAATCTCAAGTACATATGATCCCTTCGGAATATTTACTAAAGCAAATTTTCCTTCAAAATCAGAAATAGTTGTTCTATTAATTAACTTAATTTGCACAGAAGCTCCTGGAAGCACCAATCCATTTTCATCACTTATCACTCCTTTTACAGAGCCATTCTGAGCAAATAAACCACTGAAACTCAAGCTCGCTATAATTGTTATAATACATATCTTAAATAAATTAATTGATACCATTTTCTTTATGTTTTGAACTAACACAAAGCTATAAGATCACTATTGGTTATATAAAAACTCTAAAATAAGAAAAGATAAACATTACGTTAAAACCATAGCAATTACTCCGGTAATATTGATTTTTATTTACACGACAGTAACAATTACATAAAATACACTACTAATAAAACAGAAAAAACCCTTTTCAAAATAATTTGAAAAGGGTTTTTATATGATAAATAAAATATTCTTAAGCTTCGAACGGTATTATTGAAACAAAAGATTTATTATCTTTCTTTTTAGTAAACTTCACTAAACCATCTACTTTAGCGTGCAACGTATGATCTTTACCAGCATATACATTTTCACCAGGTTTATGAGCTGTACCTCTTTGTCTTACGATGATATTTCCAGCAATAGCAGCTTGTCCTCCATAAATCTTAACACCTAAGCGTTTAGATTCTGATTCTCTACCATTTTTAGAACTACCAACTCCTTTTTTATGAGCCATTTTCTTAAGGTTTTATATCGTTAATAATTGACAGGATTATTTTTCAATCCCACCGTCTAATTTATCTTGCCATTCTTTAAGTTCATCCCACTTACCATCTGCAGCTAATTGCGCTTGCGCTGGCCATGTATCAGGAACGTGATTACCACGTACATCTTTAATAAACTCAGCAATTTGTTTAGGATCAGCTTTAGAAAGATCAGCAAAAGTAACGATACCATTACTATTTAGCGTCTCTGCTATTTTTGGTCCAATACCTTCAATCTTTTTAAGATCATCTGCCTTTGCAGACTTTTTAGGAGCAGCTTTTACAGGTGCAGCCTTAGCTTCCACTTCTTTTTCTACTTTTTTCGGAGCAGCTTTTTTAGTTTCCTTCTTAGGAGCAGCTTTCTTAGCTCCAGAGGCAACTATACTCTCAATTACGATCTCAGTAAGAGATTGACGGTGACCATTTTTAACACGGTATCCTTTACGTCTCTTTTTCTTGAAAACAATAACTTTGTCACCTTTAAGGTGTCTTGTGATTTTTGCTCCTACCTGAGCTCCATCTATAGCTGGGGCGCCTAGAGTTATATTGTCACCATCGCCAGTAAGAAGAACCTTGTCAAAAGAAACTTTATCTCCTTCTTCTCCTGCTAAACGGTGTACAAAAACCTTTTGGTCTTTTGCAACTTTAAATTGCTGCCCTGCTATCTCTACAATTGCGTACATAGCGTAACGTTTAATTAATTTTATAATAAAATGAACATACCTAACCCAATAGGCGGCTGCAAATATACTGCTAATTAATTAACTGACAAATAATTTAGGCTTTTATAGGATGAGAAGGATATCTTTTTTTTGAATTCCAGCTTTCTTTGAATAATTGCATAAAAGATAGCGTGAGCACAAATGTAGTTGCAAAACCCATAATTGCCGACACAAAGACTACAATACCCACACCAACGTGATAATGAGAACTCCAGTTAGCAAGCATTTCAGGAAGAAAACCAATTTCTATGTTAGTAACATATATTGCAAAAAATATGACAAAAATTAAGGTAGCATTAAACCCGGCAAATAAGCCTGCCATAAATCCTTTCTGAAATTCAAAAGAAGTTCCCTTCTCTTGTTTATAATCTCTTATGGCTCTATACAAACCAAAAGCCACAATAAGACCATTGCCCAAACTATAAATAGGATTTGTATGCACTCCCAAAAGAGATAGGATTAGAAAGTAAATAATAAGTCCTATTGCCATAAGAACTCCATACTTAACTGGTATTGTAGACTTTTTCATAATACTAGATTTTTTTTAAACGTACCTTAATATAGGTATTCTTACCAGTATTGCAATATAAAAAAATGTTAATTAACTGTTCTGCAATGTTTTAAAACAAATAGATTTCGATCTATAAATCATTAGTTTTTCCATTGTATAGTTTCCATAAAATGCATAAGATCATTTTGCAAATAGTTAGCCGCTGGCAAAATAGAATCATAATTAGGTCGTGCATCAAAATAAACAGAACCCGAAACAAAATGTTTAATACTATCTGTTACGTAAAACTGATATGGAGAAGCTGCATTTCCTGAAACTATATACAATGTTCCATATACTTTTTCTTCTTCATTAATATGCTCTTTGTTTTTAATTCCATCGGCCTTTATATGATGTTCCATAGTAAGGTTCTGAGCATCCCTAAGAAGAGAGTCCAGATTATTTTTGATTTCATAATGAGAGAGATACACCGTAGCTTTTAAATCAGGATAATACATATTGTACCAGCAAGGTCTTGTATATTTCGCATTTTTTATCTGAACCATCTTATTTTTTTTAACTGTATAAGAACAGTCCATATCCAAATCTTCATACACAGGAGCAGGGTAGTTCAATCGTAGCATTGCTCTGGGCTTAGGTAGTTTTTCTTCTCCACAGGACAACAAAAGTAAACACATTGTCCCTAATAAAAACATATATACATTACTCTTCATTAATTGTTAATTTTACTCGTTTAATACGTTTATTATCTAAGGATTCTACCTTAAACATATACTTTTCAACTTCAATAATCTCTCCGCGCTTAGGAAAACTACCTGATAGCTCAAGCAATAGACCTGCAATAGTCTCAGCATCTCCTTTTATATCTTCAAAAATAATAGTATCCTGAAGTTTTAATATTTTATAAAAATCTTTTAGCGATGTTCTTCCTTCAAAAACATAATTAGTATCATCTAACTTAGAAAACACAAGACTTTCATCATCAAATTCATCACTTATATCTCCTACAATTTCTTCAATAATATCTTCTAATGAAATTAAACCACTCGTGCCACCATATTCATCTACAACGATAGCTAAATGATTTTTTTTGATCTTAAAATCATTTAACAAATCATCTAATTTCTTGTTTTCAGGAACAAAGTAAGGGTCTCTTAGTAAAGAAACCCAGTTAAAATCTTTATGATTTATATAAGGTAACAAATCCTTTACATACAAAATCCCAATCACCTTGTCTATAGTTTCTTCGTATACTGGTATACGTGAATATCCTTTTGTAATGATTTCTGGTAGTATTGATGTATACTCCTGATCGTGGCGTAACGCAAAAATATCTATTCTGGGATGCATTACTTGTTTTACATCGGTATTGCCAAATGAAACAATTCCTTCTAATATCTTCTTTTCTTCTATAGTTGTATCTGTATCAGATGTCAATTCTAATGCTTGTGATAATTGATCTACACTAATATTAGATTTCTGCTTTCCTAAACGGTTATGAATACCAAGGGTCACCATGCGCATCGGCAAACTAATAGGCGATATTACCCAATCAAGAATTCCCAAAGGACGTGCCATAAAGTTAGCAAATTTCACCTTATTTCTACTCGCATATACTTTTGGTAAAATCTCTCCAAATAATAAAATCAGAAAAGTCACTAGTACTACTTCTACGACAAATCTAATATTAAGCCAATCCCATAGCACGATATTGAGATTTTTAAAATAAATCTCCCCCAATACATCAAAAAGAAGTACAATCGCTATATTGATAAAATTATTTGCTACCAGAATTGTTGCTAGTAATTTCTTCGGTCTACTTAATAATTTTGAAATTATTCTTTGATTAACACTAGCATTTTCCTCATCAAACTTAACTTCTGAGGGAGTTAAAGAAAATAATGAAACTTCACTACCAGAAATAAGAGCTGAAGCTATCAATAATAGTACAAGCAGCAATATATTCACTAATTGCATCGGATCAAATGTGTAAAATAAAAAAACTAAGGGTTCAGGATCAGGGTCCAAATTGTTTGCGTTTTTAATTAACTAAATTAGAATGGAAGATCGTCCTCTTGATTGTCAGAAGATGTTGATGAAATCTGTTTTGATTCTACTGCTGGCTTTTGTCCTGCCTCAGGTTTTTGGGTCGATTTTGCTCCAGAAGATTGATTTTCAGTTTTTGGGTTTAAAAAAGTAAATTCTGTACATTGTATTTCTGTACTATACCGATCTTTACCCTGATCATCGAGCCATTTTCTTGTTTTAAGTCTCCCTTCTATATACACCTTATCACCTTTATGTAAATATTTTTCACAGATTTCGGCGGCCTTATTTCTTACTACTACATTATGCCATTCTACAGTATTGACACGTTCACCAGTGCTTTTATTAACATAAGAATCATTAGTTGCCAGCGGAAATCTACCAATACAACTTCCAGCTTCAAAATAATGCATCTTTACCTCATCACCCGTATGCCCAATTAGCATTACCTTATTTAACGTTCCAGACATTTATTTATTTTTATAGTAAATGTACTAAAAAAGAGGCATACCTAATAAAACCTATCTATAAATTTACCCAACAATATTGGAACAGGATATTGTGCAATAGTACTTACATGAATAACCTTTTGCTCTTCACTAATTAGAGGGTTTTTCTGGATTTCAACAATATAAAATCGAGTATATAAATGCTGATGACTTAGTTTATGAATCACATACTCTTCCTGGTATAATGAGATCTCATAATCCATACCATTCATCAAATCCATAAACCCCTGATCTCCGGTAATCCCATCTATATCAATTTTTGCACTACTCTCTATTACTGGAAATTCATATAAATTCTGCCATATTCCTTTACCAGTTCTTTGCTGAATAACTGTTTTATTTCCATCAATATTAAAAATAAGATAATTAAAATACCGATTTTTTACCTTTACTTTTTTGAGTTTTACAGGTAATGATGTGACGGTGCCGTTTTTTAGTGCTTCACAACCTTCATTAAGAGGACATATAATGCAATAAGGACTTTGAGGCTTACATTGTAAAGCTCCAAACTCCATAATTGCCTGATTATAATTCGCAGGATTCTTTGTATCAATTAAAGTACTAGCCAATTCCTTAAACTTTTTTATTCCTTTTGTACTATTAATAGGTGTATCAATATTAAAATATCTTGACAAAACACGATACACATTGCCATCCACAACAGGAACCACTTCACCATAGCAAATAGAAGCAATCGCACTTGCTGTATAATCGCCAACTCCTTTTAGTTTCAACAATTCCTTATAAGAACTCGGAAACACGCCTTGTAATTCATTTGCTACAAATTGTGCTGTCTCATGTAAATTTCTTGCTCTGGAATAGTACCCTAATCCCTGCCATAATTTTAAGACCTCTTCCTGTTGCGCATTTGCCAGGTCAAAAACTGTAGGATACGCTTCAACAAATGACAAATAATACGGTAAACCTTGGGCAACTCTGGTTTGCTGAAGTATGATTTCACTCAACCAAATTCGATACGGATCGACGGTTTCCCGCCAAGGCATAGATCTTTTGTTTTGTAAGTACCACGAAATGAGTTTTTTATGAAAAATCATAGTAAAATTTTAGCTTTTGCAAAATTAAACGTTTAAAAGACAATAATTTCACCTTAAGTATTGATTTTTTGGATTTTAAATTACTATATTTGCCCCCTTGAAAATTTAAAAACCCCTAAAATTAGGTATTATAATGACTAAAGCAGATATTGTAGCAAAAATCTCAGAAAAACTGGGAATTGAAAAAGGAGATGTTCAGGCAACGGTTGAAACATTTATGGAAGAAGTAAAAAGTTCTTTAGAAGGTGGTGATAATGTTTACCTTAGAGGATTTGGTAGTTTTATTATCAAAACAAGAGCTGAAAAAACTGGCCGTAATATTTCTAAGAATACTACAATTAAAATTCCAGCACATAACATTCCAGCATTTAAGCCTGCGAAAGTTTTTGTGGAAGGTGTAAAAACAAACGTAGAAGTTAAGTAAAAATTAATCATTAATAAACAAGTACACTATGCCAAGTGGTAAAAAACGCAAAAGACATAAGGTAGCTACGCACAAGCGTAAAAAGCGAAGAAGAGCAAATCGTCATAAGAAAAAGTAGTTTTCTAACTACTTTTTCTTATTTTAACAAAAAGTTCTTTGAAATCGAAATAGAGCATCTTATACAACTACCTTTATAAGACTTTATTTCAATGGAATTATTATATGATTCCTGTGAAAAAATTTGTTTAATCCATTCCATTTCCCTGATATGTATGTATTAGGACGGAATAAAAATCTATTAAGAGTGAACAAAGAATTGATCATTAGATCTGGTTCCTCTACGGATTTTGCCTTATTAAAGGATGGAAAACTAGTTGAATTACATAAGGAAGAAGATGACAGTAATTTTGCAGTAGGTGATATTTTTATTGCCAAAATACGTAAATCTGTCCCAGGTCTTAACGCCGCATTTGTTAATGTAGGCTATGAAAAAGATGCATTTCTGCATTATCACGACCTAGGTCCTCAAGTATCTTCCCTTCTTAAATTCATCAAACGTGTAAGCACAGGTAAATTAAAAGATTATTCTCTGAAAGATTTTCATTCAGAGACCGATATTGACAAACATGGTACTATCACTGATGTGTTAAAATCGAATCAATCGCTATTAGTACAAATAGTAAAAGAACCCATATCAACAAAAGGTCCTCGTATTAGCTCTGAGCTATCGATAGCTGGTAGATATATTGTATTGGTACCTTTTTCAAAAAGAGTTTCTATTTCTCAAAAAATAGAATCTACAGAAGAAAAAGAACGTCTTAAAAGACTCGTTAAAAGTATCAAACCAAAAGGATTTGGAATTATTGTTCGTACAGTAGCAGAAGGCAAAAAAGTAGCAGAACTAGACAGAGATTTACAAAATCTGATGGATCGCTGGGAAGCTATGTGTAAAAAGTTATATAAAGCACACCACCCATCAAAAGTTTTGGGAGAAATGAACAGAGCATCTTCTATATTAAGAGATGTTTTTAATGACTCCTTTACTTCAATCGTTGTAGACGAAGAAGACCTCTACAACCAAATCAAAGATTATTTGCAAGAAATTGCACCAAAGAAAGAATCAATAGTAAAATTACATTCGTCTAATGTACCTGTTTTTGAAAAATACGGTATAGAACGGCAAATTAAAACTAGTTTTGGAAAAACGGTATCCATGAGTAAAGGTGCTTATTTAGTAATTGAGCACACAGAAGCAATGCATGTTGTGGATGTTAATAGTGGTAACCGATCAAACAAAGCCAAAAATCAAGAAGACACTGCATTAGAAGTGAATCTAATTAGTGCAACAGAATTAGCACGCCAACTACGTCTTAGAGATATGGGTGGCATTATTGTAGTCGATTTTATTGACATGAATAATGCTGATAACCGCAGAAAACTCTTCAATCACTTACGTGAAGAGATGAAAGACGACAGGGCAAAGCATAAAATTTTACCACCAAGTAAGTTTGGACTGATTCAAATTACGCGACAACGCGTTCGACCTGAAATGAATATTAAAACCCGTGAGGAAAATCCGAACGGAACTGATAGCGAAATTGAGGCGCCTATCGTTATAGTAGATAAAATCAAGGTTGATTTAGAAAAAATACTTAAAAAAGATCATAAAAAGATAACACTCAGTGCACATCCTTTTATCGCAGCTTTTTTAACAAAAGGATTTCCATCCGCCCGTTCAAAATGGTTTTTTGATCATAAAAAATGGGTAAAAATTATACCTAGAGACGCTTACACGTATTTAGAATATCATTTTCTCGACAAAGACGGAGAGATGATACAGTTATAGAATAAAAAATCCAGTTTACTGATGTAAACTGGATTTTTTTGTTTCTATATTTACCAATCAATGAAGTACACTCCTCCACAATCTGTAACCGTAACAGAAGCCATCAAAAAGATGGAACATTACTGCGCTTATCAGGATCGTTGCCATAAAGAGGTAATGGAAAAGCTCAAAACTATGCACCTTATTCCTGAAGCAAAGGAAAAGATAATCTTACACTTACTAGAACACAACTTTCTTCACGAAGAGCGGTTTGCTAAAAGTTTTGCCAGAGGAAAATTTAGAATTAAAAAATGGGGGAAACAAAGAATTGTAAGAGAATTAAAGTTTCGACAAATTTCTGAATACAATATAAAAACTGCTTTAAAAGAAATTGACGAGCAAGAATATATAAGTACTTTTCACGAACTGGCAGAAAAAAAGTACGATACAATTTCAGTATCTGATCCTTATAAGAAAAGAAAAAAATTAATTGACTACCTACTCTATAGAGGATGGGAGCAGCATTTAGTTTTTGAGAAAGCAAGAGAACTTACTCACTAATGCATTGCAAAATTGGTAAAAGAGGTTACTTTATTAAAACAGTTTTGCCTCTATTATAGATATTATCTAATAAATATTTGGTTTTTGATAATTCTATTATTTTAATTAAATTAATATTTAATCTTAAGTTAAACTCCAGAAAAACCATTCCTCTTATTTGTTCGCGCTATCGCTTTTTCATTCTTGTATTCTATCCATTTCTGCCCTACAACTTTCCGAACAAAATTGTCTAAATAGCGCATCAAAAACAGATTATAGGCTCCTTGCATAAAATTACCAATATTTTTGGGAACAGAGCGTATGCTCATAGAAAACCCGGGTGTGATATATGTCATCTGATGCCAATATCCTTCTGGCATATATAAAGTTTCTCCATGACCTAATGTGGTGGTAAATCCCTTTGCGTATTCTAAAGCTGGCCATTTTTCAAAATCAGGATTGACAAAATCAATTTCCTGATGAGCAATAACAGCATGAGGGATTTTATATAAATATTTTGTTTCTGAGGGTGGGAATAAGATAACTTGTTTTTCTCCATTAAATTGAAAGTGAAGAATATTGGCCAGATCAATATCATAATGCATAAAAACTTTTGATCCTTCTCCTCCAAAAAACAAATAAGGCATTGCCTTTATTAACTTCAACCCTATTTCGGGTGGCCAATAATCCTGTTGTAATTTAGGTGACTCTCTTAATAAATGGTATAAAAAAATACGATAGTTGGTAGGCTTAGATTTTAATAAATCTACATACTCGCTCATTTTCATGCTTGTATGTGGTTCATTAAATTTATATTTAGAACTTATAGGCCTGTCATCAAATAGAGGCACTGTCTTATCCCCGGCAATTTCTTTTATATAATCAAGATTCCATTTAGCATACGCTGGCCAATCTTCAATTAATCGCTCTATTACTACTGGTTTTTGCGGTTTATAATATGTATTTATAAACTCTTCTTTAGTTATTGTTCTAACCCTTGGTATTTGTTCTAAATTTAATTTCACCGATATAACAAGCTATTAGTTAGACAAATGTAATAAGCTTATGCGTTTTTTGCAACTTTAGCTTTTTGTCCTTTTAACTTTGTAGCTTCATTTTTTTCAATGATATGTTCTGGTCTTGACCACTTGGGTTTTTCTCCCTTAGACTCAAACTTTGAATCAATTGCTTCAATTGTATCAGGCTGCGCTTTTTTAACAAAAGGTTTTTGTGGGTTTAATCCCAACATCTTAAACATTTTCATATCCTCATTTACATCAGGATTAGGAGTTGTCAATAATTTATCTCCAGCAAAGATAGAATTTGCTCCGGCAAAGAAGCACATCGCTTGTCCTTCTCTACTCATGTCAGTTCTACCGGCAGATAATCGCACTTGTGTTTGTGGCATCACAATTCTGGTAGTAGCTACCATACGAATCATATCCCAAATTTCTACTGGTTTTTGATCCTCCATTGGAGTTCCTTCTACTGCTACGAGTGCGTTAATAGGCACAGACTCTGGCTGTGGGCTTAATTTTGCCAAAGCAACTAACATCCCTGCACGATCTTCTGGCTTTTCTCCCATTCCTATAATACCACCACTACATACTGTTACGTTTGTCTTGCGTACATTATCAATAGTTTGTAAACGATCCTCATATCCTCTTGTAGAGATTACTTCTTTATAATAGTCTTCAGAAGTATCCAGATTATGATTATATGCGTATAAACCCGCTTCTGCCAGCCGCTCTGCTTGATTTTCTGTAATCATACCAAGCGTACAGCATACTTCCATATCTAATTTATTGATCGTACGTACCATTTCTAACACGTCGTCAAATTCCTGCCCATCTTTTACGTTACGCCAAGCTGCACCCATACAAACTCTTGAACTTCCGGATGCTTTAGCACGGAGTGCTTGTGCTTTAACCTGCTGAACACTCATCAGATCATTTCCTTCAATATCGGTATGGTATCGTGCCGCCTGAGGGCAATAACCGCAGTCTTCAGGACATCCTCCTGTCTTAATAGATAAGAGTGTAGAAACCTGTACCGAATTAGGGTCGTGATATTCACGATGCACTGTTGCAGCATCGTACAACAATTCCATCACAGGTTTATTATAAATTTCCAGAATTTCCTCTGGAGTCCAATCGTGTCTGATAACGCTCATAGATAAAGATGTGTAAGTTTTCAAAAATACTTGTTTAAAATCAAAAAACACAAATTAGCTTCGTCAAATTCGTTGTTTTTAATAACAATTAGCATCTCTTTTTGTTAATTAGACCAATAAATCTTCTTTTGTTAATGATTTTATAGTACCTGTAAAATCAAAACAGTTCTCTAAAAAAAACCAATTTTATATCACAAGTTATGGTACTCGCAATAGTATAGAAACCGCATTACCACCAAAACCAACAGCATTGATTATAATGTTATTCAATTGTTTAGGCACGTAGCTATCTTTTATAAAAGGAACAGGGATAAACTCCTGGTGCTTCATCATCAAAATTGCAAGTTCTACACTTAGGATTCCACTAGCTCCAAATGTATGCCCAATTTTCCATTTATTAGTTGTTAATGCAGGTTGATCATTTCCAAAAACCGCTTGTATCGCATTATATTCTGCAAGATCTCCTTTTATTGTACCAGGTGCGTGTAATACAATAACATCTATCTGTTTTGGATCTGTATTTCCCAAAGCCATTTTCATAGATTTCTGAAAACACTCTGCATTAGTAGATATAGAGATATTGTGTTTTAAAGGCTCAGTAGCGTATCCAATACCCGTGATTAAGGCTTGCGCATTATCTTTTATACCTGTTTCCAGACAGGCAATAGCGGCTCCCTCACCCAGAAACATTGAATTTCTAGTTTTTCCTAAATTCATAGCCTGACATGGATATGGAGGTGCTACATCAGAGGCATAAATTTTTAACGCTTTCATCTGGGCAATTGTAAAAGGGGTTAATGGAGCCTCACTTCCTCCTACTAAAAACTTATCATTTAATCCAGCCTGCAACCAAGCTACTCCATTGAGAATCGCATGCAATGCCGTAGAACAAGTGATTGAATGACTAATCTCAGGCCCTTTAGTTTGTAAATCCTGAGCAATCCAAGAAGAAATATTGCCTAGAGTAGTAGTAGGAGAGCTTAAAGTAGCAGATATTCCCGTTTCTAGAAATTCCTGATGATATTTCTCAAAAAGTCCTGTAGCTCCTCTAGAGGAGCCTATATTAACTCCAAAATCAAATGTTCCCTTCCAAGCCGCTTGCTTAATAACTGCTCTTGCTGCAAAAATCGCGAATAAGACAGAGTCATCTAATGATTCGTACTGCGAATTTTCTTGTTTAAGATAGTCTATCTGATTTCTTGATGTATCACTTATAGTAGCGATTGGCACTTTGTCATTTCCGAAATCATGAAGAGTAATACAGTGAGAAGGTTTCTTATATAAATTCCAAATTTGCTCTGTAGTATTTCCCAGTGGAGAAACAGATGAAATACCTGTTATGGATATAGGGTCTTGTAACACTTATTTTTTTAAGCAAATGTAAGAGTTTGTTTCGGTTTGTTCAACTGATAATGGTTTCTTATTCCTTTCTAAACCTAATCATATGAAAAGGAAAAAGCCAAATATCAATCGCATTGACATTTGGCTTTTAAAGGTATTCCTAAAATTATTCTAATTTTTAGAATATATATTTTTAATTAGTATATCCTGTATGTGTATTTTCTAAACTATAAAAAGTTGCTTGCACATAATCATCATCATTTCCAGTGTTATTTTGGTTATATACTCCAGCCTTAAAGTACATATATTGACCGCCAACGTCATAACCACTTGGTGTCATATTCACTTCTTGTACGATATCGGCTTTACCTTCTCTACTAATAGTAACCCACAATGTATTATTTGTTACCTTGATGGTATAACTAAATTTTTCATCTAATGCAATTCCATCTGAAGGATCTGAAGCAGAACTAGAACGACTACCAATTAATTCGTACCAATCTTCATCATTTAAAACATCTTCATTTGCCTCGTGTGCAAAATAGATAGATCCTTTAGTGTTGCCAGGTAATTTTCTGTAATATATACGTACCGGTTCATCATCATTAGCATGAATTTGACCAACTATCACCCTTCCTACTTGACCTGAATCACCTGTGGTAGTTACGTGATTTACAGCTAGAGTTGCTGTAAGCACACCATCATATCCGGCAGCTGCATCAATATCGCTTTGTGGAGCACTCCCAAATACCCAGTTATTACCATTTACACCTTGTGTAGAAATACTGGTATTTGTTTTTCTCAACATTTCTCTTAACTCAGATCTTGTATATGATGTATTTGTTGAAGTTTTAAATCCAGCAACAGGACATTTAAATACCATACCTCCATCATCTGCTGTATAAAAATATTCCGGGTTTTCATAACCGCTATTTAATGTCATTACAGAAATATTGTCTGCTGTACCAGAATTATCAATATCAATAGGTATACTAATATTCCAGGTTGTTAAATCAAAGTTATCTGAGGGTGCTGTACCGCCAGTAGTACCTGTAGTTCCAGTCATACCTGTTGATCCGGTAGTACCTGTTGATCCTGTAGAACCAGTCATACCTGTTAATCCAGTAGCACCTGTTACACCTGTTGTACCCGTAACACCAGTTGATCCCGTAGAACCAGTAGGTTCTTCTTCTGCAACATCGTCATCACTACTACAACTGCCTAATGTCAAAAAAGAAAATAAAAACGCTCCTAAAAGCAAAGTGATGAAACGCTTATTAATAATAGTATTAGTACTCATAAAACTTTTAATTTAAATTAAAATTACTTTATACAGGGTTACGAATATATACGTATTCACTTGTAAAACATTCATTTTGAGTGCAATTATACAAAATAAAACCGACGAAAAGACTAAAAAGTCGGATTAAATGAAATACAGTCCCAATTTTTTAACATAAAAAAGGCTCAAAACCTTTTAATTAACAGATTTTTAAGCTTTAAAAATTGCAAATATACTATTAGATACATTAACCTCCGTATATTTTAAACAAAAACATTTCATTAGTCGTAGAACATATCGAAATCCTACATATATTGTAAAAAATAAGATCAATCATATGGAAAATAGTGTGCCAAAAAAAAGTTGGTTTAGTAGAAATTGGCCTTGGGCAGTTCCTTTAGGTGGGTGTTTAACATTAATTGTAGTATTAGTTATTCTTTTTGGCGCAATGATTTTTGGCGTCTCAAAAGTCTTTACTGGAACTGTGCCCTATCAAGAGGGAGTGGAAATGGCAAAACAAGATGAATATTTGCAAAAAGTATTAGGAGAACCAATAGAGGCAGATGGTATGATGTCTGGAGAGATCTCTACTTCTAATGGTTCTGGAATAGTTGATATATCTATACCAATAAAAGGACCTGATGGAGAGGCAACTATATATATAACAGGCACTAAAGAAAATGATAAATGGACGTATTCAAAAGTTGATGCAGTTATTAAAGAAACAAATGAATCTGTAGATTTATTATGGGGTGAAGGTGAAAAAATTAAGGAAAATACATTTAATTGATTTTTAAACCAAAATAAAATACTCCTCTGATTTACTTTTAAATAATACAATGATAAAAGTAATTAATGTATTGTTTATCATATTCACGTTCAATATTCTTAATTTCAACTTCATCAAGATGAGTTGTCATTTTAAAAGAAGTTTTACATACATCAAATTATAGTGTCCAATAACACTACTATTGCTTTATAAATTGTATTCAATTCTTTCTCTGTAATTACATAAGGAGGTAGTATATAAATTGTATTTCCCAAAGGTCTTAATGCTATTCCATTTTTCATAAAATGCTCAAAAATTTCATAACGTTTTTTACCATAACGATCCATATTTATATTCAAATCTAATGCATAAATCACACCTATTTGGCGAGTTGATTGCACCTTATGATGATTTCTGATTTTAGTATCAAATTCCTGATGTGACACCATGATTCGTTGTATATTATTTTGAATCTCTTCTGATCTTAATAATTCGATTCCAGCCAGGGCAACTGAGCATGCGATGGGGTTTGCAGAATACGTATGTGCGTGAAAAAAAGCCTTCCCTACAGAATCATCTAAAAAGGCATCGTAGATATTCTGAGTACAGCTTGTAACCGCCATTGGCACAAAACCAGCGGTTAATGCTTTAGACATAGAAATGATATCTGGTTTAGTATCTATATACTCAGAAGCAAAATTCTTACCTGTTTTACCAAAACCAGTCATTACTTCATCTGCAATGGTAAGCACTTCATTTTTTTTACAAATCTCTAAAATTTTATTGAGATGATCCGCCTTAAACATGTGCATGGCATTCGCTCCCTGCACTAAGGGTTCATAAATAAAAGCAGCTACCTGATTATTATTAATTATGTTTTGCAACTGCTTTAAAACTTCTGCTATGTTCTGAGAAGTAGGCGTTGGAATACGTTTTACATCTATAAAAAAATCTTCAAAAGGACCATTGTATACCGATAGCCCCGAAGCAGACATTGCACCAAAAGTATCTCCGTGAAAACCATCTTCAAAAGCAATAATTACATTTCTCTTTTCGCCTCTATTAAAATAATATTGCAAGGCCATCTTAATCCCAACCTCATTAGCAGTTGAGCCATTATCAGAGAAAAATATTTTCTGTTGATTATCAGGCAAAATATGGATTAATTCCTCTGATAGCCGTATGGCTGGCTCATGGGTAAATCCTGCGAATACAATCTGGTCTAGCACACACATTTGTTCTTTTACTTTCTGAATAATATACGGGTTACAGTGACCATACATTGCTGTGTACCAGGATGCGATTCCATCAATATAAGTTTTTCCTTGATCATCATATAATAAAGCTCCAGTTGCTTTTACAATTGGTAAAGCATCAGGATGAATTTTATGTTGTGTTAATGGATGCCACAAATGTTTTTTATCTCTTTCTTGTAAATTCATTGTATCTGTTTCTGTGGTCTTCGATATAAATTCCTCTTTGGATAACTCTATCATTTTCTTAGTACTTCTTTACATATTTTTTCAATAACATCAATTTCACTATACATTTCGTGTTTTTTGCCAACGTATATTTCTTTCTTTATTTCAAAATCATCAAACCAAAGATGATTGGGTTTATAACAATCTTGTTGCCCAAAATACAATTGAATATCACATAATGGTTTTTGAGTTTCATAACGTAATCTGGTAGAAGAAATAGCATATAAGATGTCTACATTCAACCCTTGTAATGCGGCTTTCCAAGCAATAGTTCCACCAATACTAAATGCTATTATTGTTATTTTTCCTGTTTCAATAGCTAATAATTTACGAACAGCGGCTTCAATTCCGGTAGTAACAAATTCATTGTGGATGGTAGCTTCTAATTTATGTGCTATCTCAACATCTCCTAAAACACAAGAATCATATATTTCAACTTCAAAAATGGGACTTAGTAACTTATAATACACTTTGAGCCATTCTACATTTCTAACTCCCCATAAATCTGATAGCACTAATAATCTTGGTTTCATTGCTTATAAATCACTTAATGCTTCCCTAAACAGATCGGCATATTCCAGGATTACATTTTTATCAAAATAAGGCTCATTATCTATTCTTCCAATGACAGAAGCATTTGTCATTTTTTTTATAATACTCTCTGTTGTATTATGTTCATTTCCATTAAAAATAATAACCGGATTAAATCCTTTTTGCTGTAAAAGCTGTATCGTAAGCAAGGTGTGATTAATACTTCCTAAGTAATGCCTGGACACTACCACTACCTTGTAATCTGATTGTATAAGATCCAGGATCGTTTCGGTATCATTGATTGGCACTAATAATCCTCCTGCACCTTCAATAATTAGATCATTTTTAGTTTTCGGAAGCTGAATACTTTTACTATCAATAGTAACTCCATCAATTGCAGCAGCCGCGTGCGGACTCATGGGTGTTTGTAATGCATAACTATTCTTATGGAATACAGAAACCTCATTAGACACTAGCTCCTTTACTTTGTCTGTATCCGAATATGTTAAATCTCCTGCCTGGACAGGCTTAAAATAATCTGCCCGTAGTGCTTCTACTATTATTGCAGATACTATTGTTTTACCCACATCTGTACCGATCCCCGTGATAAAAATTTTTTTCATTTTAGATTAAATTTATGTCTACAAGCTTCACAACGATAAGAATATTTAGTATAAAATGGAAAAATTCCAAATATAAACCCAAACAAAAAAGCTAATAACGATTCTATATCTTTAATTGTAGTAAAATATTCTACACGGTCACTTTGACAATTAGGACATTGAATCCTTTTCCCTATGTCATTATAAGAATAGTTTCCTATGTCTTTTAGTATACCTAATGCCTTTGGTTCGTCTTTAATTCGTACTCTAACTTTAACGCCTCCTATAGCATTACTTACTAACGGATCTGTATCTATAGTATGCATATCTTTCATGAACACTTCGATTCCTTCTGCTTCCAGCCTCCCCTTAAAAATCAACGCTTCAGATGAATATTGGTATACTGCCACAGTTTTAAACATCTCTTCCATATTTTTATATACCGTTTTAATCAATTGACAAACCACTAACAAAGATAGCCAACACGTCTAAAACTTCTTCTATTTCTTCTTTTGAATTATATGAGTGTAAACAAAAACGTAGCCGTTCTTTTCCTTCTGGTACTGTAGGTGATAGAATTGGTTTTACATTACACCCTTTTTGTTGGATTGCAAGGGCTATTTCTTTTACCGTGTTATTACCGGAAATTATACAACAATGAATAGCAGAGTAACTTTTAATAAACCGAGATCCCAGACCGACTTCTCCTATTTTTTGATTAAAAAATAGAATGTTCTGCTGTAGGTTTTCAATTTCATTAGTGATTTGTAGTTCCTGATAGGCAGATAGAATTGTAGCTAACGAGTGAGGGGGTAATCCTGTAGTATATATAAAACTTCTGGAAAAATTAATTAAATAACTTTTTAGTAATTCACTTCCTAATATTGCGGCTCCATGGCACCCTAGGGCTTTACCAAAGGTAATAATCCTGGCAAAAACCTGAAGTTCTAACCCTAAGTCCTGAATCAATCCAACACCTTGTGTTCCAAAAACTCCGATAGCATGTGCTTCATCAATAATTAAACGACAGTGATACTCTTTACATAAGATCGTAAAAGCTCTTATATCTGGAGAATCTCCATCCATAGAGAAAACAGACTCGGTAACCACATATATTTCTCCAGTACCTTTATTATGCCTGCGATTATTAGCGGTGTGACCTTGGAGTTTTTTTTCTAAATCTTCTAAATTATTATGTGTAAACTTATAAGATGTGGCAGTACTCATTCTAATTCCATCTCGAATAGAAGCATGGATCAATTCATCATATAAAATAATATCCCCGCGCTGAGGAACAGATGAAAACAAACCTACATTAGCATCATATCCAGAATTGAAAATTAATACTGCTTCAGACTTATGAAACTTGGCCAATTGCGTTTCTGCCTCTTCATATAGTGAGTGATTTCCCGAAATCAGACGTGATCCGGTAGCACCGTTTTGACAGAGAGCTTTTTCTTTCAGTATTTGATACGAATGATCAAAAACTTGTGTGTTTCTGGAAAAACCTAAATAATCATTTGAAGAAAAATCAACTAAACTTATATCTACAGGAAGTGCTCTTAAGGCATTATTCTCTTCCCGTAACTGAAGCTTCTTCTTAAGTTTATTAGGCAAACTTTTCATACTGCTAAAATACGACAATACCCTGATATGGATTATTCTTTTACTATTTTTAGCTTAAAGGATTCATTTATAACATTTCTACTTTTTTATCAACTAAAAGCTTTGTTAAAAAGAAGTCTTACACCAATACGCTAATAAATCTTTAGTTGTATATATTATATATTATAACGGTTCTGCCTCAATGAACTGACACAAAATATATACTTACTAAAAATCCTCATAGATATTGAGAATCTATAAGGATTTTTAAATCTGTTTATAAAGAAAAATCTCTGCTTTTCGCAAATTACCTTATAACTTCTTCTGATATATCATTTTCTGTAACTATATCGTCAATCACAAATTCTTCTGATACCGATTCTTCTGACACTTCTTCCACAGGAGCGCCAGAATCTCTCAAAGATTTGAATTTTTCTAACTGATCTTCCTCTCCTGTAAAATAAGGAAAAACATCCATAATAGGAGACTCAGAAATCGCAGGGATGGTATAATCTCCCGTAGTACCTTTCATCATCGTATTCGTATTATCAAATGCTTCTTTTACATCGTTTGCCTGCACTAACAAATACAAATTCGTTTTTCTTTCCTTTCCGCTCTCTTCATCAAATGCGATTAAAGAAACTTTTGACTTAAACCAACGATCTGAATTTTCGAACGGATGTATCTCTGCATAATTAGCAACCTTTATATTTGTAATTTTAAATTCTTCGCTTACATACGCAGACATTTCTTCATTAATTCGGGTTTCTGCTTCGGTATACGATATAGCATCTATTAAATAAGGCTCTGTAACAACTTTTTGTACTCCAGAATCATTAACTTTTCTATATTTTACTTTACATTCATACCAAGTGGCGCTCATATCTTTTTTTTTAGGTTGCCAAATATAAATGTTAAAAAAAGTTTTAACCATTAATATTTATAATAGATATTCACAATGTAAAGATTATATTTAGCTCTCAAAGTTTTGTGAAAAAATGAATCGTCAGTTCACCTATACCACCGCATCTTCAGATCAGGAATTACAAGAGATTCTACTTCTTCAAAAAAAGAACCTTCTTACCTATATTACCAATGAAGAAAGTACACTAGAAGGTTTCGTAACAGTTCAACACAACTTTGATATCCTACAGCGCATGAATCAAAGTCAACCACATACTATCGCAAAGGATGGAGATAAAGTTATTGGATATGCACTAAGTATGACTAAAGATTTTGGAAATGCTATTGAAGTTCTTAAACCCATGTTTGTCAAGATTGAAAATTCTTTTTTGAAGGATACATCCTATATCATTATGGGTCAAATCTGTATTGATAAAACGTATCGTAAAAAAGGTATATTTAGAGGGCTCTATCAAACTATGCAGGAATCAACTAAACCTTATTTTGAGACTATTATAACAGAAGTAGATGCACTCAACAAACGTTCTTTACAAGCTCATTATGCTATTGGTTTTCAACTATTAAAGACATACCGCTACAAAGGGCAAGATTGGAAATTAATTTATTGGTCTTAAAAAAGAATTAATAATCCGATACGTATAATCTTTCTTGAAATTTCTACTGGCGATTAGGAATTGACTAAAACAACATTTATCTGGACACAAACTACTTATTGCAAAATAAAAAAGAGTGCCTCCGCACTCTTTTTCTTCACAAAAATCATCTTAATCTAGGGGGCTAATTCTAATAAATTAAAACTCACTTTATATATACTTACATCTTGGGGAGGATGAAAAGATATATTAAATTATCACAATGTAAAAATACTACAAATTTTATATCTAACAAACTTTCTTGTGTATTTTATCTATTAAAAATGTTTTTAATCTTAAAAATTGAAATAAAAAATACAATAAGTAGTATTTTACTTACATTTAATTGTGTTTAATTTCAAATGGAAAGGTCTTTTTTATAGAGTTATGAAAGAGTAAAAGTTTTTGTCAGTCTGATTCTTGTAATGAAAGTATACAAAATCAAATTTATTATAAAATTATTTTATGACTTATATCATAAGTATAAATAAAAATAAATGAAATTTCTATAGTAACTTTGAAATGATAAAAACGAAAATACATAGACATGAAAAATTTACTGACGCTAGTGATCTTTTACTTAGGCTTTTTAGGCATTTCTCAAAATATCCAACGCGAAAATATAAATGGAAAAATTATAGTTGAAGGTAATGATATTGAAGGTGTAACTGTATATAACTCTTCATCAAAAAAAGGCACCGTAACTAATGAAAATGGTGAATTTATAATAGCAGTAGCACTCAATGATCTCCTGGAAATTAGAGCTCTCGAATATCAAAACTTTGATGTAAAAATCAATCGAACCATCTTAGAATCTCAAAGAATATCCATTTTTTTAATTGAAGAAGTTAATAAATTAGACGAAATTTTAGTGTCTAGTAAAGGACTTACTGGTAACATTAAAAAAGATATAAATAATGTAAGAACATTTAACCCAAAACTTAACGCTATTTATTTTGGAATAGAAAGTCCTTCGGCGCAAGGCTTTAGTTCAGATGACAAAAATAATATAGAAAACGTAACTATCCATTCGCAAGCGCAACCAATGGTTAATGGCTTAAACCTTGTAAATGTTGTAGATCAATTATTAATACCGCTTTTTAGAGCTGAAGTGAAAGATAAAAAAATAACTGGAGTTCCAGAAGTGCCGGTAAAATCTATTAAATATTATTTTGGATCCAGCTATTTAGTCGAGAATTTTAATATTCCTGAACATCGGGTGGAAGAATTTATTAGATATGTTGAAGATGAAACGTTTGATTTTGACTTATTAAATTATGGCCATGAATTAGAATTTCTTGAACTGCTTAATGAAAAGAGTAAAATATTTTTAAATACTAAAACAATTATCGACAAAAAAACTAAACATCAATAAATAAAAGCAAATAATAAAAAGGGGGGAAACAAAAAAGAGCGTCTCCACGCTCTTTTTCTTCACACAAATCATCTTAATCTAGGGGCTTAATCTAAAATTAAAACTCAACTCTTAAAGACTTTTATCCTTGGGGAAAAATAAAAGTCACTAACTAATTTTTCACTCTGTAAAGATAGTATAAATTTTGTAACACACAAACTTTTTGTGTCTTTTATCTTTAAAAAATGCTTTTTAACATATTAAACAACGATTTAATTAAAAATTGTAGTCTTTTACCTACTTTAAATTTATTTGTGTTTAGATCATAATTTCATATGTTAACATCAAAAATTAACAGTTCCTCTTCTACTAGTCAATGTATATATAACCAAAAGCCTTAACAAATGGAACTTTGACTATTTACTGTTTAGAGTAAATTAGTTTAGAGATATTACAAAACAAAAAAGAGCGTCTCCACGCTCTTTTTCTTCACACAAATCATCTTAATCTAGGGGCTTAATCTAAAATTAAAACTCACTTTTTATAATTGCTTTTATCTTGGGGATAATAAAAGCACTAATTAAATTATCACTCTGTAAAGATAGTATTATTTTCTTTATTACCAAACTTTTTGTGTTTTTTATCTTTAAAATACGCTTTTTAACATCATTTATTGATTCATATTAAAATAATGTAGTATTTTACTTACATTTAAAAATCAATATATAATTCAATAGTCCTTATTACTTATATATGTTATCTATTTTTATGTTTTTCAAAACACAAGCCTGAATACACTTCAACTGTATAGCGCAGCAGAGTAAGATATTTTAAAAAAAAACTGAGCTTAATAAATTATTTTTCAATAATTCTAAATCCCTAAAATAATCTTTCGATTACTAATTAAAAGGCATCAGATACTATTTTATATCATAAAATTAGTTATTCCTTTTCTACTTTTAAAAAATTCAAAAAGATTAATAACGATTGAAACAATATCTGTCACTCCTTATTTAACCATTAATACCTTTATGGATCAATAAAATTTAGCACCTATGAAGATATTCGGATCATCTATTAGCATTGACAAATTATACATTTAATCATTTTTTATAAACCTTTATCATGAAATATTTTGCGTTACTTTTTTGTTTTTCATTTAGCATGGTCACTGCTCAAAATTTAGGTCCCTGGAATTTAGATGACCTATATGAAGTTCCTGCATGGAAGACAACTAATGTGCAAAATGTTAATGGCTTTACATCAATTCTTTATGAATCTATAGATTATTTGGGTACTCCTGCAGAGGTTTATGCTTATTATTCTGCTCCAGAGGGAGTTCCTCCTAATGGAGGTTGGCCTGCTGTTGTATTCGTTCATGGAGGTGGAGGTACCGCTGTTACTGCAGCTGTTAGTAGTTGGAATGCTAAAGGCTATGCAGCATTAAGTATGGATTTAGAAGGACACTATCCTAACGGTAATGCAACTCCAAAACCAGGTCCTGCTCGTGTAGGTGCATTTGATGACTATACCTTACCATTTGACCAGCAATGGTACTATCATGCGGTTGCTCAGGTTATAAAAGCTAATTCGCTTATCGCTTCATTTCCTGAAGTTAATGCCAATAAGATTGGAATTTTAGGTGCTAGTTGGGGTGGGGTATTAACGAGTACGGTCATAGGGCTTGATAATAGGTTGGCTTTTGCGGTGCCGGTATATGGCTCTGGATATGTACCTGAAATTGATACGTATATAGGTAGAGCTATTACGAACGGAGCGAAAACTCAATTTGTGAATAGGTATTATGATGGAAGTGCCTATTTTTCTAGAGTCACAATTCCTACACTATGGATTAACGGTACTAACGATACCAGTTTTGCACTTACAGGTAACCAAAAGTCATCTAGAGCTGTAAACGGAAAGGCAATATTACGTTACTCCAAAAATTTCGGACATAGTAATTTAAACTGGACAACAGTAAAAGAGGTTTTTGCTTTTGCTAATCAAGTAATTAATAATGGTGTAGCTCTTCCAGATTTAGGAATGCCAACTATGGTCTCAAACACAGCCTCAGTTTCTTTTAGTGCTGCTGCAGGAATAGATAGTGCTGCATTATTTTATACCACGAGTGAAGCAGAATGGTCTACTCGTATTTGGGTAGCCAGTGCAGCAACTATTTCTGGAAATAAAATTATAGCTACGGTACCTTCTGATGCGACAACTATTTATTTTACAACAACAGACTCCCGAGGATATATGATAAGTTCTGAGTATTTTTTAACTTCTAATGCTACTGATCCTAATCCTGGTATATCACTAGGTAAATTTTATTTTGATAATGTAGGCAATAAACAGCGTATGAAAAGTAATAATGCTGGTACTGATGTGCTTTGTACAGGAACTGGTGATAGTGGTTGGAAAGGCTTATGGGATCTTATAGATGCTGGCAACGGAAATTACTATATAGAAAATGCTGCTACACAAACGAGATTACAGGGAACCGCAGCATCAGATCAGGCAGGGGTAAAATTAGTATCAAAAAATTATGGTGGCACTTGGGTGCAATGGAAACTGACACAGGTAGGGTCAAATTGGTTTATAGATAATGTTGCACATGGGACAAGGTTAAACAATAATTCAAATAATCAAGTAACAGTAGGTTCAATTAATTGGAATGGAGACTGGGTAAAATGGAAACTAACAGACAAGTTTGGTAATAGCCCAACTAATAAGGAAATTACATCTTATAATAAAGTTTCAAATATAAAAATATATCCAAATCCAGTATCAGATTCTTTTCAAATAAATAATGATAATATTAAAAGTGTTGAAGTTCATACTATTTCAGGAAAATTGGTCAAAAGTTTTGAAGAGTCTGCAAACTTTTATTCACTATATGATTTGGATACGGGAGTTTATTTAGTAAAAATAAGAAATACAGAAAATACACTGACTACTGCTAAGTTAGTCAAATTATAATTTTTTCATTTAAAGCAACTAAAAAAAATAATACTCAAAAATTATTAAACAACGAAAAATTATAAATGTTTAGTTAGGGTTAATAAACCGATTATGTGAAATCTGAAGGTGAACTTTACCACAAACTTTTCAAAAGAAACATTTTCATAAAATTGATGCGTATGTTTTTAAATTAAATTTTTGGAGGTACTGAACTCAAGTATTATAATAAAGAAATACGTCTGTAAAAGTAACTTTCTAACAGTAATATTAAATTTTATTGAATCTCTTCTGAAGTAGCCAAAAGTAATTTTAAGACGAATTCTATACAAATTCTTACAAATTCTAAAAGCCATAGAAATTCTTTAAAGAACTAAATGCAAATAAATATATTTGGTAATGAAATACTTCAAAAGTTAAAATAAAACTATTTGAAAAATATTATCATTTAACTTCAGAATTCAACAGTTATATATACTTATTTAATAAATCCGATAACAACAAGGCAAAGTAAAAAAGTTGTTTTTTATTTTATCCTGGTAATAAAAAAATGAAATAATGAAAAACAAACTATACAAATCATTTATATCAATTTCAATTTTGTTAGCCTTCACTACAACCATGGCACAACAAAGTGTGACTTTTAATACAAATAATCTGCAAGCAGGGGTTATAGAAAAAGGAGTGGGTAGTTTAAATGCCTGTTGGCTCATGGATTCTGACGAAGAACCAGTAATGCCAAGAAATGTATCTAACGAATCAAGATTTGTCGAGATGGGAATAGGTTCTTTACGTTTTCCTTATGGGCAATTAGCTAACAATTATTTATGGGATACACCACCTTATGGAGGAACTCTTGTTCCTAAAATATCGGCGCAAGACAGATTTCCTGCTGCAGGTAATTCAGTCTCAAACTGGGCAACTAATGCTAACGGGACGTTCAAAAATGACATGGATTTTGATGAATATATGGGTATTTGTGAAAGAAATAATATTAAGCCAATAGTAGTAATCAATATAATGTCTCACTTTTATAATGATGGAGTTGATGATATTACTTATGAAGAGCTTATTGAAGTAGCTGTAGAATGGGTAAAATATGCTAAAGCTAAAAATTATGATGTTGCTTATTGGCAAATTGGGAATGAAGCTGATCATAATCATAATTTAGAGGATTTTGGTGGAAGCGCACAAAACTATGCGAATTTATATAAGGATTTTGTAATAGCAATGAAAGCAGTAGATCCTACTATAAAATGCGGAACAGGGATTCTATCAAGAACAGCTTGGACAAGAGCCGTTTTAGATCTTCCTAATTCATCAAGTTTAGTGGATTTTGTAAGTACACATCAGTATTTATTTGGCAGACCAATAGGAAATTATGTTGAATGGTTAAATCATGATGGAAGTGATCTTAATAGTAATATAAAAGCTACTCAAGCTATTTTAGATTCACGTGGTCTTAATATACCTATACTAGTTACAGAATCCAACTCTTTTGGGAACTGGGATACTAATTCTCCTGCATTGTACAAAGGATTAAGTTGGTTTGATTTATTGATCACTCAACAAGAAAATAAGAATGTAGGGTATACATATATGTGGAATTCACATTCACTATGGGGAGGAGCCAATGGTGATGGAGGTCTTGCTAATGCCTTATTTAATGATGCTGGTAATAAAATAACAGCTATGGGATGGGCTATGAAAATTTTAAATGATACTGCAGAAGAACGGCCGATGATTCCTGATGATAAAGTACATGGTAAAACATATAGCTACGGAAATTATACCCCTAGTACCGGTAATATGACGATTTATTTAATGAATAAGAACACAACGGCTACTCAAATGTCTGTAACAATTAATAACTACGATACATCTACTGACAACTATGAGAGATGGGTATGGAAGGGCACTAGTAAGGAAGACCTATTTCCTACATTTACTAAAACAGGTGCTGTTGCTTTTACAGATAATGGATTTACCACAAGTGTACCAGCTCATTCATTAGTGGTAATTAAATTAAAATCCAATAATGGAGACACATCCGTTTCTGCAGGTAATGCATATTATATTAATAATGTAGCTACCAATAACAGGATAAAGTCTAATCCACTAGGCACTGGTATAGAGCCTGCACCCAGACCTGTTGATTTAGGATGGCTTGGTAAATGGAAATTAATTAATGCAGGAGAGGGTTATTTTTATATTGAAAATGTGGCAAACAAAATGCGACTACAAGGTACTGGTCAAACTGGCGAAGCTGGTATTACAATTGTTCCCTACACATATAATGGAGACTGGGTAAAATGGAAATTAACCAAAATAGGTAATAATTACTATGTAGATAATAAAGCTCATAATTCTAGATTATCTAATGGAGAGGACTTTATTTCGGTTGGTACTACAGGATGGAGAGGTAACTGGTCACAGTGGAGATTTACCGATGCAGCCATAACTAATAAGGAGATTTCATCTACTGAGAAAATTAATAATATAACAATGTATCCAAATCCAGCTACAAATGTAATCACTATTAATAATGCTGCAAATTCGACAATTCATGTATATGATATAAATGGTAGTAGGGTGCTTACAGCAAATATATTAAGCAATAGTGAAACCATAAATTTAAATAGTTTAGCTACAGGTATTTATTATGCTAAAGTTCAAAACACTAATACGATATCAACACTAAAATTTGTGAAGAAATAATAAGAGCTAATTTTAAGGTATAAGTATGGATTCCGTAATAATGTAAAATTTAAAAACTATAAAAACAAAAAAGAGTGCCTCCGCACTCTTTTTCTTCACACAAATCATCTTAATCTAGGGGCTTAATCTAAAATTAAAACTCACTTTTTATAATTGTTTTTATCTTGGGGAGAATAAAAACACTAATTAAATTATCACTCTGTAAAGATAGTATAATTTTCTTTATCACCAAATTTTTTGCGCATTTTATCTTATAAAAATGCTTTTTAACACATAAAAAGCGTCAAATAAATTTAAAAGTAAGAAAAAAGCTACTTTATTGTAATATATTACTTTATGGCGAAGAGATTGAACTTTACTATCCAATTCAGTTTTACACTTAGCTACAACGTATCCGTACATTATCGATCCTTATTACATCACTTTTAATAAAAATATTATGTAATTCTCATATAAACTCTCTTATTAAATCACAAAAAAAAATCCCAAACTTCAGAATTGAAGCTTGGGATTCACCATTTTATTAAATAATTGAACTAGTCGGCCAGTACGATTATTTTATTATCTTTCATTTCGATAGTTCCAGAATTAATGGGTAATAACGTCACTCCATTCTCTTTTTTGAATTTATCAGCAACTTCCTCTTCTAAATTCATTGTACCATAAACTTTCACATTACCTTTAGTTAATAAGGAAATAATAGGTGCGTGATTATTCAACATCTGAAATTCTCCTTCAACACCCGGCACTGAAACTGATGTTACTTCACCACTAAATAATACCGCTTCTGGAGTTACTATTTCTAAATACATATTTTTATAAATATTAAGTATTGAGTCACTAGTATAGAGATCATCATACGACAACAAACCTCAGTACTAGAACATCTCAGTACTATTTACGCTTCAGCTAACATTTTCTCACCAGCTTCGATTGCTTCTTCTATAGAACCTTTAAGGTTAAATGCTGCTTCTGGTAAGTGATCCAATTCACCATCCATAATCATAGTAAAGGCTTTAATTGTATCTTTTATATCTACTAAACATCCTGGGATACCAGTAAATTGCTCTGCTACATGGAATGGCTGAGATAAGAAACGTTGTACACGACGCGCACGTCCTACCGCTAATTTATCTTCTTCTGATAATTCTTCCATACCAAGTATCGCAATAATATCTTGTAATTCTTTATATCGCTGTAACAGCTCTTTTACTCGCTGCGCACAGTTATAATGTTCATCACCCAGAATATCAGCAGAAAGAATTCTAGAAGTAGAATCTAATGGATCTACCGCTGGATAGATACCTAATTCTGCAATTTTACGTGATAATACAGTTGTTGCATCTAAGTGAGCAAAAGTAGTTGCTGGTGCTGGATCCGTTAAATCATCTGCAGGTACATATACTGCCTGTACTGATGTAATAGATCCTTTCTTTGTAGAAGTAATACGTTCTTGCATCACACCCATTTCTGTAGCTAAGGTAGGTTGGTATCCTACTGCTGATGGCATACGACCTAAAAGTGCTGATACCTCAGAACCTGCTTGTGTAAAACGGAAAATATTGTCAACAAAGAAAAGTACATCTTTTCCTTGTCCATCTCCTGCACCATCACGGAAATATTCTGCAATTGTAAGACCCGAAAGTGCTACACGTGCACGTGCTCCAGGCGGTTCGTTCATCTGTCCGAATACAAAGGTTGCTTTAGAATCTTTCATAACTTCCTTATCTACTTTAGAAAGATCCCATCCTCCTGCTTCCATAGAATGCATAAAGTCGTCACCATACTTGATAATTCCAGACTCCAGCATCTCACGTAACAAGTCATTTCCTTCACGTGTTCTTTCTCCTACTCCTGCGAATACAGAAAGACCACCGTGACCTTTGGCAATATTGTTAATCAACTCCTGTATTAATACAGTTTTACCTACTCCGGCACCACCAAATAATCCAATTTTACCTCCTTTTGCATACGGCTCGATAAGATCAATTACTTTAATACCGGTAAATAACACCTCTGTAGAAGTTGATAAATCTTCAAACTTAGGAGCTTGACGGTGGATAGGAAGACCACTTTCTCCTGCTTTAGGCAGATCTCCAAGACCATCAATAGCATCTCCGATTACATTAAATAAACGTCCATATACATCTCCTCCGATAGGCATTTGTATAGGAGCACCGGTAGCTACTACCTCTACACCTCTACTTAGTCCATCTGATGAATCCATTGCGATGGTACGAACGGTATCTTCACCAATGTGAGATTGAACCTCTAATACCAATTTACTACCATCTACTTTATTAATTTCTAACGAATCGTAAATTTTTGGTAATTCTGTACCTGCAGCAAACGCTACATCAATAACAGGACCAACAATTTGTGATACTTTACCCGTAACTTGAGACATTATATAACTATTTAATATTTAGTACTTATCTACATGAAAAAGAACCCTCTTTTTCCGGCTGCAAATATAGTTTTTTAAAATTAAAATATAACGCCTTTTATTTTGTTTTTTAAAGAGCTGTTTTTAAAGTTGTTTTCTTTAATTAAATGATTCTATTTTAAATGGTTTTGAAAGATTCTGTATTCAGCTATCTAAGTAATTAATATCTTTTCAAATTCAAATTTTACAACTACTCTGTATTATTGAAAATCAATAAACACCACTCCCAATTATAAAAAAACAAGTAGTATCTCTTTTATCATGTTGATTTTATATAAAAAAGGAATTCTGGTTGAAGTTTCAACCAGGATTCCTTTTTTATATTCTTATTTGGTTACTTTTATTTGAATTTACAGATTATTGATTGTAATTCCAATATAATATTGAGACCCTATAAATCCTGTTCCTAATGCATTATAATACTCTTCTCCTCCAATATTAGTAGCTCCAGCTTTAATTACAGATTTCAAACTGGAAATAGTATAATTGATCTGTGCATCAGCTACTGTAAAAGATGGGATTTCTGAAGTTCCAAAAGCATCGTTCCATACATAGCTATCACTCCACCTTATACTTGTATTAAATCCGAAATTTGAAAATAAATTACGGTTTCCAAAAGTAGCTTTTACCTTATGCTCCGGAGTATTAAATTCTGATTGATATGCTGTATCATCTTCATCAAAATCTTCTTTTGAATATGTATAATTTACTCCAAAATCATAAGTACCAAAAACTTTACCATCTACTCCAAGCACCATTCCATAAGAATTAACCTCGGCACTGGTATTGGTTGCAATGTTATAAATATTGAAATCATTATTAAATAAAGCTTGTACTGATGGACTTGTAAAATCCTCATTTGATGTGGCTTCACCATAAAATGGTACTACAACATTTTCTGAGGTAATAAAATCCTGATACATATTATAGTATCCACTAGCTTCTAATGAAAACCCATTATATTTTCCTCTGTATCCCAGTTCTAATACAGTTACTTTTTCTGGTTTTACTAATTGAACATCAGACTTTATCAATAATGATGGATCTGCAGCATTAATGAATTCTGCGGCAGAATCCAAAGTATATGAATTTTCTAATGCATTTCTTCCTGTAATAGTAGCATTTGCATTTCCAGTTAAGGCAGTTCCATTTGTAGATAATGCATAATCTCTTGATTCTCTATCAAGATTATCAGCTGCTGACCCCATAGTAATAGCTCTAACAACATCCAGACCCATAAACAAATTCTGAGTGGTTGGATTTCTAAAACCAGACTGTATAGATGTTCTTATATTATGATTCCTATCCTCACCTGCATTATATCCTATAGAAAATCTTGGAGAGAAGTTTCCTTCAAATAATTCTGATTTATCATATCGGATAGAGCCTGTTATTTTGAGACGCTCATCTAATAATAGTTTTTGTATCTGTGTATATATGCCAACCTCTCCGTATGAAATAGGACCATCAAAATCGGTAAATACAGTCCCAAAAGATCGTAACCTGTATTCTCTGAAAGATCCTCCAACTTGTATATCAGCAAAATTTCCCGTTATATGACTAAAATTATAATTGGCGTCTACATGTCTCAATTCTGATTCGTCCTGAAATTTAGCACCAGTCGTAAAATCAGGATCTGATACTACTCTATTAAAAGCAGTTTCAAACTCTGGTGTTCCTGGCACTAATCTTCCTGTATCAGCAGTTGCTCTGGCAAGATCATGATTACCTCCAGAAACAGCTAATGTTGTAAAATACTCGGTAAACCAATCGTCATTACTTTTCCAACTGTTATTAATATTAGTAGCTGCAATTCTTGTATCATATGTATCGCCAGCATCGCCAGCAGTTATATAACCTCTAATAAAGAAATTATTATTCTTCACCTCTAATTTATGTTGTTGACTAAAGAAATTAGGAGAATAAAAACGATTAGCATTTTGAAACAAAGTAGTTCCCCTACCTAGTCTACCTGTATAAATAATTTCTAAATCATCTGCCATAGGTCGGTAATGCAATGAACCACTAAATTTTAAGCTTTCAGCATCATAATCTACTAAATCTTGTTCTTCGTATCCTGTTCTACTGACGCTCACTCCATTAACTGTGGTACTAATCTCATCTCCGTATACATTGACTCCATCATAGTTAGGATCTGATTGACGATTAAGTGACGGGTCATTTAAATTATCATTGTTAACGGCAAACCAATCTGTACCTTTAATATAGGATACATTAACCTTAGCAGCAAACTTATCTGAAAAAGCATGAGCTGCTCTCACGCCTACATCATAAAAAGCATTGGTTCCAGCCGCTTCCTGAGTTGTTACACCTCCTCGACTATAGGCACTAATTCCTTGAAATTCAAAAGGATTTTTACTATTAATAAATAAAATACCATTAAAAGCATTAGCTCCATATAACGCAGAAGATGCTCCTGGCAATAATTCTATATTACTTACATCTAATTCTGATATCCCTACTAAATTTCCTAATGAAAAATTAAGTGAAGGAGAACTATTATCCATACCATCAACTAACTGTACAAATCTAGTATTAGCAAAAGACCCATAACCTCTTGTATTAACAGATTTATATGTTAAACTATTCGTATTTACATCGACTCCTTTTATGTTTTCTAACCCACTGTAAAAATCAACAGATGGTGTATTCTTTATTTCTTTCTGTCCAAAATATTCAACGCTCACTGGTGATTCAAAGATACGTTCTGGTGCTCTGGAGGCTGAGATAATTACAATATCAAGTTCAGTCCCTTGATTTAAAGTTATAATTAAATCTTCGACACTAGCTGTAATGGCATTAGTTGTAGTAGTTTCATAGCCAATACTAGACACTACCAGAGAAAAAGGAGGTGTTTCTTGTATGGTTAATGTAAAAAATCCGTCAAAATCAGCTACTGTTCCTATATTTGACGAACCACGTAATGTAATATTTGCTAATGGGATTGGAAGTTCGCTAGCGTCTATAACTCTTCCTTTCACAGTCGTTTGACCTGTCATAATGATGCTCATCAAGAGCATCATACTAAACATAATTTTCTTCATATCATTGAGTTTGTTATCGTTCAAGTTTCTTTGGGAGAACTTAAATTTTTATAAAAAAATTTGCGCAAAAATAATTAAAAAAGACCAAGAATTCTAATTTTTATGGTTTTGCCTCATTTTTAAGCGCGTGAAAACCACATGTAATTAATACCGCTGATTTGGTTATTAAATGATAATCTTTAATTAAGAAATGAAATTTTAAACTAAAAATGGCTTGACAAAATGAAATTTGCCAAGCCATTTTAGAAATTATCTTTTATTTTTACTCTACCGTTACGGACTTTGCAAGATTTCTTGGTTGATCTACATTTTTCTCTAGCATAACCGCTATATGATATGATAATAATTGTAGTGGTATAGTCGTAAGAAGCGGTGTTAAGAACTCTTCTGTTTCCGGTATTTCTATTACATGATCAGCAAGCTCTTTTACACTTGTATCTCCTTCTGTTACAATCCCGATAATTTTACCTTTTCTGGATTTGATTTCCTGTATGTTACTAACTACTTTTTCATAATGACCTTTTTTGGTTGCAATCACAACTACGGGCATATGTTCATCAATTAAAGCAATAGGACCGTGTTTCATCTCTGCTGCTGGATATCCTTCTGCATGAATATAGGAAATTTCTTTTAATTTTAAAGCACCTTCCAGTGCTACAGGAAAATTAAACCCTCTTCCCAAATAAAGAAAATTCTTTGCGTCTTTATAAGTCTCAGCAATAGTTTTAATATGATCGTTAACCTCTAAGGCTTGCTTTACTTTTTCTGGAATTCGTTCTAATTCCTGAAGGTAATAGAAAAAGTCACTATTAGAAATAGTTCCTTTTCGTTCTGCTAATTTTAATGCTATTAAAGAAAGTACAGTGATCTGAGTTGTAAATGCTTTTGTAGAAGCTACACCAATTTCTGGTCCTGCATGTGTATATGCTCCTGCGTGAGATTCTCTGGAAATAGAAGAACCTACCACATTACATACTCCAAAAACAAAAGCCCCATTCTCTTTTGCCAATTTGATTGCTGCCATAGTATCAGCGGTTTCACCACTTTGAGAAATAGCAATCACCACATCATCCTGATGAATCACAGGGTTTCTATATCGGAATTCTGATGCATACTCTACCTCAACAGGGATACGCACTAACTCTTCAAAAATATACTCTGCTACCAATCCTGCGTGCCATGAAGTACCACAAGCAATGATGATAATTCGTTTTGCATTTAGCAATTTAGCCAGATTATCATCTATTCCTGCCATTTTTATGATTCCTTCAGCAACTCTCATTCTACCTCTATAGGTATCACTAATTGCATTAGGTTGCTCATAAATTTCTTTTAGCATGAAGTGATCATACCCTCCTTTTTCTATCTGCTCAAGATTGATTTGTAATTCCTGAAGATAAGGTTCTACCAGACTATCATCTTGTATATTCCTTACTTTAATCTTTTTACCTCGTCTTACAATAGCCATTTCTCCATCTTCCAGATAAATAGCGTTATTCGTATATTCTATAAATGGAGAGGCATCTGACGCAATAAAAAATTCGTCATCACCCACGCCTATTGCTAACGGGCTTCCTAATCTGGCAACCACAATTTCGTCTGGTTTCTGTCTATCAAAAACAGCAATTGCGTACGCTCCAACCGTTTGATTTAAAGCAATCTGAACAGCTTTTCCTAATTTTACATTCTCCTTAGTTTTTACATCCTCAATCAAATTAACTAATACTTCGGTATCCGTCTCTGAAGTAAATGTATATCCACGTTTTGTTAATTCTTTACGTAAAGCATCGTAGTTTTCTATGATTCCATTATGAATAATGACCAGATTCCCTGAATTAGAATAGTGTGGATGAGAATTAACATCGTTTGGCACCCCATGAGTAGCCCATCTTGTATGTCCTATTCCTATATTTCCATCTATAGAAATTTCGTTTTCCAGTTTTTCTTCCAGGTCAGCAACTTTACCTTTTGTCTTTGATAATTTAATATCATTACCATCATAAAGTGCAATCCCAGCGGAATCATATCCTCTGTATTCTAATCTTTTGAGTCCTTTTATTACTATTGGATAAGCTTCTCTATGACCAATATATCCTACTATTCCACACATTTTTTGCCTTATTTGATGGTTAGTTACTTTTTAATTTGGTGTATGATATCTGTAATTCCAGTTTCACATTCTCAGGTACATTTACTCCATTTCCATAAAGAACGGTACCTTCATGAGAGATCACTGACGATGAGGGTACAATAACATCTTCCTCATCATCATCAACAGTAAATCCACTTGCTATTGCTGTAGTATTAACATTTTGCGAAACAGCTACACCTAATTTCACATTATCTCCCTCAAGATTCAAGACATTGATAATATGTCTTGTCAATCTAATCTGATAGTAACTACCATTATCATCACTAGAAATTCCTCCTAAATGATTAATAATCGAATTTGTTGGATCTGTCGTGTCTTGTGTATCATCAGAATAATCAATCAGAATACTTCCTGTTTCTGCATCAAATATATATATTCTTTCTGGTTCTGCATCTCCAGAAGCTACTTGACTCCTATCTATATAAAACTTAATAAACGCATCATTGATCAACCATTCCTGATCTCTCAAAAAATCCAATTCAGTTTTGTCACCTTCTTCTGAAACATCCTTAAAAACAGGGTTTCCACTTTCATCCAGAATATAATCACCGTCTGCATCAGTTTCTACAGATCTGTTGAATAAGTCTATGATTGCATAAGACCCCTCTCCACCTTTAAGATATAATTTATCTTCTCCATTAATTGTATCTTGCTCTTTATTCAATTGATCTAAGATACTTGTTTCAAAAACATTCTCAATACCATTGACAATATTGTTTGAAAAGCTGAAAGCCAGTTCTCCTGTATCATCAATGTATTCTATAGGAACATCATTTTCGTTCTCCGTATCTTCTGCCTGAAATGTATAATGCAGTGTGATATTAGCACTCCCAAGATTAATGTACATAAGATTTTCGATCCCTTGAAAAGTAGTCTCTGCTTTTATATAAATACCTCTAAAATAATTTCTAAAATTATTGGCATTACTCAGTTCTGAACTTCCTTCTTTTTCAATAAACCATTCTGTGAATTGATCAATGACCTCTTGATTTCCAAATCTTTCTTCTTTTTCGCCCCTTGTTTCATTGAATGTATCCGCAGCGAGATCTGAAATCAATGCAACACGCAATCTGGGAGACACCTTGGTGATTTCTTCATCCTCGTCATCATCATCTTCACTATCAGGAGCTACTAATATCAACTCCTCGTTAGAAGGGATAAATGAATCTACACTAAAAATAAAATTCTCATTACTCTCTGTCAGATCGGATAATCCAAAATTAGTTATATCATCAGAATAATAGAGCTGAGTATCTTCAAAAGCTGAATCCGGATCATCCGGATCTGCTAAATCAGGGTCTAAATCTCTTAAAAAATAATCTGATCTGTATAAAGATAACGTAATAGCCTCATTAGATCCATTGTATATACTATCTAACTCATATGTAGTTGCTATTTCACCAGTTTCAGCATCAGTTACTGTAGACTCAATAGTACTAAAATAAGGAAGTGAAAAAACTACACTATCTAAAACGGGCTCACGACCAAATGTAGGGTTATAAATACCACTGGACGGTGCAATCTGAGAAAGCACACTATAAGTAGAAAAACCATATACAGGATCATTATACACTCCTAGCAGATTACCAGGTAATCCATTGGTACGTACTTTTTCTAACACCGCACTGTAACTTATTGGTTCAGTTACATATTGATTAGTCTCAAAATTAACATCTCCTATAACTTCACTTCCTACAGAATTGAGGTCGTCATCACAGGATATAAGTGTCCATATAACAACTACTATAGTTATTATATTGATCAAAATATTTTTCAATTTCATAATAATTCTTTTTGCTTACACCAATACTTCTGTTTGATAGAAATCTTGATAGGCATCTGCAAATTCATCAGGTTCTTTATATTCTAATACAGGTTGACTAATCGTTTTCAGATGACTGGAAAGCTCTTCTGGGAGCTCTTGTGAACCCACAATAACAGCATCAGAATTATTAATTGCAACCTTCATTACATTATCATATGTAGGATTCGTTAAAGCACTGATTTTTTCTTCGTCAATACCATCAAATTTAACTTTTGCCAACATGTTTTTATCTAGTGTCCCTTCAAATCCATGATTATACACAGAGGTCACTATCTTACTTTGACTGAAAAGCGGCTCATTAGCGTAATAATTCCTTAGATACAAAGGCAAAAGAGATGCTAACCATCCATGCACATGAATCACATCCGGAGACCAATTTAATTTCTTTACGGTTTCAATAACTCCTTTAGCAAAGAAAATCGCTCTTTCATCATTATCAGGAAATAAATTTCCTTCTTCATCTGTGAGTGTCGCTTTTCGTTTAAAATAATCTTCGTTATCAATAAAATAGACCTGCATCCTTTCTTTTGGAATTGACGCTACCTTAATGATCAAAGGCATATCTAAATCATTAATTACTAAATTCATACCAGATAATCGAATCACCTCATGAAGTTGATGTCTCCGCTCATTGATATTTCCATATCTAGGCATAAAAATTCTAATTTGCCCTCCTTTACTGTTTACCATTCTGGGTGCTTCAAAAGACATTGACGAAATCTCTGTCTCTGGTAAATAGGGTATTACTTCTGATGATACATACAATATCCTCTTATCTTTCATATAATCGATACTTTAATCGTCTTCTTCGGAATAAATTTTTGCAAAATTACGAAAATTTATGTAGTCTGCCAGTAATATCTTATTTTTGCACGCCTTAACTTTCAATAAATGCGGGTATTTAAAAAAAGACTGGACATAGAAAACGATGTTGCAGTCTTACAAAAACAAAATAAAACAATTGGCTTTGTTCCCACCATGGGGGCATTACACGATGGTCACCTCGCTTTAGTAAAAAAAGCAATGGCAGAAAATGATGTCGTTATTGTAAGCATTTTTGTAAATCCTACACAATTTAATAATTCTGAAGATTTAAGTAAATATCCTAGAAATTTAGACCAGGATCTTACAATTCTATCTAATTTTTCTTCAGAAATAATGGTTTTTGCTCCTTCTCCAGAAGAAATATATGGTACTGAAACTGTTGCCACTTCTTACGACTTTGAAGGATTAGAACATGAAATGGAAGGTAAATTTCGTTCAGGTCATTTTGACGGAGTCGGGACTGTTTTAAAACATTTATTTACAATTACTTCACCAACCAAGGCTTATTTTGGAGAAAAAGATTTTCAACAATTACAAATTGTAAAGAAACTAGTAGCGATTGAAAATATGTCAGTAACTATTGTCGGTTGTCCAATCTATAGAGAAGAGAGTGGGCTGGCCTTAAGTTCCAGGAACAAACGCTTGCTTCCTGAACAGCTTAAAGCTGCACCTTTAATCTACAAAATACTAACTCAGGTAAAAAATGATTTTGGCACAAAAAGTGTTACTACAATAAGTGACTGGGTGTCCCAACAATTTCAAAAAGAAGCGTTATTGACATTAGAATATTTTGAGATTGCTAAAGTTTCTGATTTAAAATCTATAAAAAGAAAACAAAAGAACACCAATTATCGAGCTTTTATTGCCGTTTTTGCAGGAGAAGTTAGATTAATAGATAATATTGCCCTAAATTAAAAATAAGTAACTTTGTAACATGTTTGTACACGTTGTAAAATCAAAAATTCATCGCGTTAAAGTAACCGGTGCTGATCTCAATTATATCGGAAGTATTACCATTGATGAAGATCTAATGGATGCTGCTAATATCATTGAAGGAGAAAAAGTTCAAATCGTCAACAATAATAACGGAGAACGTCTGGAGACATATGCTATTCCTGGCCCAAGGAATAGTGGGGAAATTACATTAAATGGTGCTGCAGCAAGAAAAGTAGCAAAAGGAGATATATTGATCCTCATCACTTACGCTATGATGGATATCGAAAAAGCAAAAAACTTTAAACCTGCACTACTTTTTCCTAATGAGGAAAATAACTTGCTAAAGTAATAGCGTGAATCCTAAACTGATCAAGTTTGCTAAAATCGTACTCCCTATCTTATTAGGAGTCTTTTTGATTTGGTATTTCCTTAGTTCTGCGACACCGCAATACAGAGAAGAATTACTCCATAATATTACTAATGCTCACCCTTTCTGGGTGATTTTATCAGTGATTTTAGGAATTATCTCTCATGCTTCCAGAGCATATAGATGGGGATTTTTATTAAAACCTTTAGGATACACTCCAAAGATTTATAATAATTTTATGGCTGTCATGGTGGGGTACCTCGCTAATCTTGGGATTCCCAGATCTGGAGAAGTGCTTCGAGGTATTACTTTAACAACTTATGAGAAAGTACCTTTCGAAAAAGCTTTTGGTACCATTGTGTCTGAGCGAATCATCGATTTGATCATGCTGATCATTATTACTTCTATTAGTGGTTTTTTGCAAACCGAATACATACTCAATTTTCTGCAAGAAAAAGACATCAATCCATTAGCAACATTAGGAATCCTTTTCCTATTAATTTTCATTGGACTCTTAGGGTTAAGAATCTTAAGGATATCTAATAACCGCTGGGTGATTAAAATCCGAAATTTTGGAATAGGGTTGTTAGATGGGATGAAAAGTATTCTTGCTATGGAAAGAAAGTGGGCTTTTCTTTTTCATACCATACTCATATGGACTTTATATGTATTGATGTTTTATGTTATGAAATTTGCAGTTCCTAGCTTAAGCACGGCATCTATCGGTATAATTCTGGTTGCTTTTATTGTAGGCTCTTTTTCTATGTCCACCACAAACGGTGGTATTGGTATTTTACCATTTCCCATCGTAGTTGGAGCAGTCTTTGTGTTTTTTAATTTTGAGAAAAGTGATGGTGAGGCTTTTGGCTGGATACTATGGGGCTCTCAGACTGCTGTAAATATTATTGTAGGAGCATTGTCTTTTTTATTCCTTCCTATTTTAAATAGAAATCGAAAGTGAAAAACGTGGGCTATATTGCTTTTCACTCTATTTTATATGCAACTAATCGTGTTTTTATAAATTTAAGAATATCAGTGTTATCGTTTTAAAATTTTAAAGGTGTGAAATAATTTATATATTGTCCCTTGCTTAACCCAAATTTTTTTACTTATGAAAAAAAGTATGTTTTTAATTCTTGTATGTATCTTTAGTGCAGTTTCTTATGCACAGGTAAAATATGAGACTTTCAGATCTATTAAATTAGATCAGAGCCGAGATTTAAAAATCCAATTACCTCGTAATTATACTAAAAACGAAGATAAAACCTATCCTGTAATTATTGTTTTGGATGGAGATCATCTTTTTGAACCTGTTGCGGGTAACGTTGATTATTTTTCTTATTGGGAAGATATGCCAGAATCTATCGTGGTTGGTATTGTTCAAAGAAAGACTAGAGAAGAAGACTGCAGGTATGATCTTGCAGAATATGTGCCAGAAGGTAAAGGATCAGAGTTTTTTGAATTTATTGGTCAAGAATTGCTACCTTATATTAACGAAACTTACAGAACAGCGCAACTAAAAATAATTGTAGGTCACGATTATACAGCTAATTTTATCAATTATTTTTTATTTAAAGACAACCCTATATTTCAAGGGTATATTAATTTAAGTCCAGAATTAGCACCCCCTATGGGAGAGAGAATTACTAATGTACTGACAGGAGCACAATCTGATCTTTGGTATTATCTAGCTACTGCAACAAATGATGCAGAAAATATAAAGAAAGATTTGGTTGCTCTGGATGAGAAATTATCAGTCTTAGAAAATCCTAATGTCAATTATAATTTTGATAATTTTGAAGAATCCTCGCACTATACTCTTGTAGGAAGAGGAATTCCTAAAGCGTTAGAAAAGATCTTCGAAATGTATCGTCCCATAAGTAAAAAAACGTATAAAGAAGTTATTCTTCCATTAGAAACATCTCCATATGAATATCTGATTGATTTATATGATACTACTGAAAAATTATATGGCTTTAAACGCCAGATACGTATCAATGATTTTATTGCTATTTCTACAGCAATTGAAAAAAACAAAAGATGGGAAGATCTTGAACCTCTTGGCAAACTGGCAATTAAAGAACACCCAGAAACTATGTTAGGGCATTATTACCTTGCATTGGGATATGAACAATTAGGAGAGCCAAAAAAGGCTCTTAGATCTTATGAGAATGGATTTTTATTAAAAGAAGTCGCTTTTCTTACTAAGGATTATATGCTTGATAAAGTGAATAAGATCAAAGAAGATTTTGGATATTAGAAAATTGTATTTTTTATCATAAAACAAGAAAGACTCTACTAACGTATGAGTCTTTCTTGTTTTATGATATTTCACTGAAAATTCTTTACAACCAGAGTAGTAATCCCTGACGTATATACCTTAATATTGACAAGAATGGGAGTAGGAATTTGATAGTACTCTAAACGGAGCTATTATCAGAAATGTAATAATAAGTAAAATTATTAATGGTGAAACCGAGCTCATCAATATAGGGCTTGAGTTTGATTTTAAGCAAAAACTTGCATTAATCAGAAACAGTATTATATTCTGAACAAGGAAATCCGTACTTTCTCAAAGCTCTTGGTGGATGCAAATATGAAAGAGAAAATAGTTACTAACACAATGGATATAATATTTGTTTAAAGGTAACGGTGGTTAATTTTAAAACTTCTATTCGCCCCTTAAACACCGCATAAAAAGTAGACTTTATGATAAAAAGACTTTTACTAGTTTCGTTTCTAATTCTTGCAGAAAAACCGTTATCTGCTCAGGACACCTTAGTTTTTTCTCAAAAGAATTCTTCGATGTTTAGTAACAAATATCTCTTATATCCAAAATCAAAGACATTTGAACATTTCTTTTCGACGGATGATTTACAGTTGTGGTATGGAAAAGGAACCTTTAAAATCAAAAAAAAGAATATACACCTAAGTTTTAATGATTCTGAAAAAGGCATCAAAAAAAATAATCGAATTGACAAAATATATAACCAATCAAAGAAAACAGATACGCTAACAGTACGATTTTATGATGACAAAAATAACCCACCATCAGGCCATATTAGATACAATGAAAAATATTTTTATACTGATTTTGATATAGGAATAATTAAAATTTCCAAAGATGAATTTAATGGAAATGAAAGCCCAGTAGTAGAGACATTTATTCAAGGTGAATTAGTTACTATTAAACTGTCAGAACTAAAAAAACTAGAGACTCTAACAATAACCGCTTATGACATTTATAGTTATTATCATTTTGAGTCCAATTTTAATAGGGTTTTAAAGTTTAGTAAAAATCAGCTAAAATCAGCCGATTTTTACCATACGACAAATAAACGAAAAGTGATATTTGAACTAGAGTAATGACACATACTTGCTTTAATTTTACATTTAAATTTGTTAAGTATAGAAGTTTTAAATCTTAACAGGTAACTTTGCTCATCTACCTATTTTGGTATAAAAAATTTGAAATCATTATTATTAACAATACTTATGGCTAAAACCAAAACTGTATTTTTCTGCCAGAATTGTGGAGCTCAATATGCTAAATGGCAAGGGCAATGTAGCTCTTGCAAAGAATGGAATACAATTGCAGAAGAAATTGTACAGAAAGCTGTAAAAAATGACTGGAAAACTCCGGAAGCAGCATCAAAAACAAACAGAGTCTCTAAGCCTCTTAAGATTTCAGAAATTGACACAAGTCAAGAAGCTCGATACAACACAGATGACGGAGAACTCAATAGAGTACTAGGTGGTGGATTGGTACCTGGATCCCTCACATTGCTAGGAGGAGAACCAGGTATAGGAAAGAGTACCCTATTACTACAAATTAGCCTGATATTACCTTATAAAACTTTATATGTTTCTGGTGAAGAAAGCCAAAAACAAATAAAGATGCGCGCAGAACGCATTCAGTCAAAAACCGATAATTGCTTTATTCTTACAGAAACTAAAACCCAAAACATATTCAGACAGATAGAAGCCATAGAACCTGATATTGTGATCATTGATTCTATCCAAACGTTGCACAGTGACTATATAGAAAGTAGTGCTGGTACTATTTCACAAATTCGTGAATGTACTACAGAGCTTATTAAGTTTGCCAAAGAAACGGCTACTCCTGTAATATTGATTGGTCATATTACCAAAGACGGAACGATTGCAGGGCCTAAAATTCTGGAACATATGGTGGATACTGTACTCCAGTTTGAAGGAGATCGTAATCATGTATATCGAATATTACGTGCATTAAAAAATCGTTTTGGATCTACTTCAGAACTGGGTATTTATGAAATGCTAGGCAGTGGATTGAGAGAAGTAAGCAACCCCAGTGAGATTCTTATTTCTAAAAAAGAAGAGGAGCTCAGCGGAACTTCTATTGCCGCTACCGTAGAAGGTATGAGACCTCTAATGATAGAGGTACAGGCACTAGTAAGCACTGCAGTGTATGGAACACCACAACGTAGTGCTACTGGATATAATCTAAAACGATTGAACATGATTCTTGCTGTATTAGAAAAGCGTGCTGGTTTCAGGCTAGGTGCAAAAGACGTGTTTCTTAACATTACCGGAGGGATTTCTGTAGATGATCCTGCTATAGATCTTGGCGTAGTCGCAGCTATCTTATCATCCAGCGAAGATATTGCAATCCAAAAAGATTACTGCTTTGCGGCAGAAGTGGGACTGGCTGGAGAAATAAGACCCGTTAACAAAATAGAGCAACGGATACAGGAGGCAGAGAAACTAGGTTTCTCTACTATTTTTGTATCTAAATATAATAAGCTTGCTCTTAAAAGTACAGGGATCAATATTCAGTTAGTTGCTAAAATTGAGGACGTGGTAGAGTATTTATTTGGATGATATATAACGAACAAAAATTAATAGTAAAACCTCGCCTGTATGTATATTAAGTGCACTTCTGTTAAGTACAAGCCCAACTACATTAAAAATTAATTGTGTTTTTGATGTAAAATTAAACTAGTTCAAAACGAATCTTTTTTAGCAATGATTCAAGTTAAGAATTAATTAGAAATGATGTTTTACAGATTTTTTTTCTTCCGAAACACAAAAAATCTTTGAATTTCTTTATAGTAAATTCAAAAAATAATGACTTCAAAAAGCAATTTTAATGACAAGTAAAAATGAGCCTAAATTTATTGCTTTTGTTGATTCTTAAAAATAAGCAGTATCATACATCATATTTAACATTTTAATCGGTGTTACTTATAGCATAAAGTAAGATTCTCATATAATTTGATTTTTACGGTACAGTAAAACCTTTGTTATTAATACGGGAAATCACCCTGATATATACGCTTTTTTAATAATTAAATTTTTATTGTAAAAATTTGATTACTAGTTTTTTATGATAAATAATATTCTATATTTGCTTCTATATTTTTGCGCAAAAAAAATCATTTAATAATCTTCAGAAGATCTAACTAAATTAAACTTCTATTTAAAATTATGAAAAATTTAACAAAAAGTGTTTTGCTTTTAGCAATGACCATTTGCTTTATATCTTGTGAAAATGAAACATTTGATCAACCAGTTGAAAACGCACTAGAAGAAACCATTACACCTGATTTAGTGACATTTACGCCGATAACTGGGAACATTGGCGAATCTTTTAATCGTGTTGATGGAAAATACAAGCTATTAGAGAATCTGGATGAAGCTGCATTCACAAAAGCCAGATTTTTATATATTGACACAGATCAACTAGCCACTCAGCCATACAGTTATGATGATCTTTTAGTATGGTCTACTAATTCTAAAATAGGTCTTATTTTTGAATCCGCAACATCTAATCACCTTAATACGCATGAATTTTATACAACTACGGTAGGTGGTGCTGATCTCGACTATATTGTAGAGGGATTAATTGTGGAGCAGTCTGCTACAGAATACAAGTCTACCTTTACTGTTGTCAATAGTGAGAATGGTATCAATGCAGACGATACCGTACATGTACTTTTTGAAGAATTGTACGAAAGCAAATTTCCAACTATTCTGGATCGTGAGCCTGCTGTTGCAGAGTTTTATGATAATGATAATCCTGTTATTACAGAAGAACTTACAAAGGGGTATGTTACATACGTTTCAGTAACATATACGAACATTTCGCAATCAAAGGCAGAGGCAAAGGCTAAAGCTCTTGCAAATGCAAGGGCAGGAAATAACAGTTCTTTTTCTGGATTTTCTAATTATACAAAACATTTGAATTCCACTTTAGTATTTCAAAGTAATTCTCAAAAAGAATATCTAAAAACCGGGAATAAACATGACGCCTTAGGTAAATGTAGTGGTCAGCAAACGGCTAGTTACGGTCAATCTATGAGTTATTCTAAATCCTGGTCTACATCCTTTACTGCAAGTGTTAATGTAGGTAAAACTTTCACATTTGGTGGTAGTTACTCTTTTGGTGGTTCTACAACCAGTGGTACAATGAATACTTCTTCTATTTCTATGAGGAAACGATATGCAAAAGGCGGTATATCTACATATAAAAAGTGGTGCAAAGGGTATGTTCTTGGTAATATTAAATTCAGAGCGACATCCCATAAACAAATAAGAGGTCAGGTTCAGGTCAATGTTACATTAAAGTTTACTGGTAATGGCAATAAATGGACCGGATGGAGACAAAAAACTGAACCAGCATTTACCTGGGAACAATGGGGATATACTTTGCCAAATTGTTAATTAAATTCTCTATGTATTACAGTTACCTGTGTACTGTTATTTTTATGAATTGTATTATAAAAAATGCTTTAGTTGATAGTTTTAACTCTATAATCTATAAGTAAACGTACTCATTTTTAGAACAACCCTTGGCTTTAATAGAGCTAGGGGTTGTTTGTTTTATAACTAATAACCATCAATTTAAGGTGCCGGATTAGGGATCTGAGCGTGTACCTCATTGATCTCTTGCATCACCTCATCAGACAATACAAGATCAATACTACCTATATTTTCTTTAAGTTGTGCTATGGAGGTTGCACCTACAATTGTACTCGTTACAAAAGGCTGTTGATTAACAAATGCCAAAGACATCTGGGTTAAACTCATCCCATATTTTTTAGCAATTTTATTATATAACCGTGTGGCTTTAAAACAGTTTTCATTCATATATCTGTTATAGTTAGGAAATAGATCAACTCTGGAATTTTTAGGAATTTCTTCTAAGTATTTACCGGTAAGCATGCCAAATCCAAGAGGGGAATAGGGTAAAAGTCCTATTGTTTCTCTATGCAAAATTTCAGTTAACCCTATTTCATCTTTTCTATTGAGCAAACTATAAGGGTTTTGAACCGTGATCATTTTTGGCATTCCTTTTCTTGCTTCCTCTACATAACGCATCATACCATAAGGTGTTTCATTTGATACGCCCACATGCTTTATTTTACCATCTTTTATAAAACCATCCAGATAATGCAAAACGGAGTGAAAATTATCCTCCCATTTTTCATTTTCATCGTGAGTATATCCTAGTTTTCCAAAAAAATTAGTTTGTCTTTCTGGCCAGTGTAATTGATATAGATCTATATAATCCGTCTGTAGTCGTTGCAAACTATTGTGGATAGCATCTGCTATTTCATGCTTAGTAAACTCTCCTTTTCTAATGTGTTCTGTAAAAGCAGCAGGACCTACGATCTTAGAAGCAATCACTACATCATTTCTTTTATTGGTTTTCTTTAACCAAGAGCCTATAATTCTTTCTGTATCTCCCTGAGTCTCTTTCTTAGAGGGCACAGAATAAAGCTCTGCGGTATCTATAAAATTCACACCCTGTTCAATTGCATAGTCTATCTGTTGATGACCTTCTATTTCTGTATTTTGTTGTCCCCAAGTCATCGAACCCAGACAAATCTTACTGACTTTAATCTCTGTAGTAGGTAATGTTGTGTATTTCATTTATTCGATATTCTTTAATATTTCTAATTAGATCATACAGCTCAACAACTAACTGGTTCTATCTTTTTAGTACTCCTCAAATGTAGAACTCTTCTTTCTGTTTTTTGAAAATATAAACACTAAATTCCTGTTAATCTTACTAAAATTTTAAGAAACGCACTAACAGGAACAACAGTAATGTGTGGAAAATATCTACATTTTTAATATAAAAATCTACAGTTAATTTATTCTAAAATCAACTGAAATTAAATTAAATATCTATAAATCAAATTGTTATGGTTTATGTTGCTTTTTGGAACGGTTATTTCTGTACTTACATCACTAATACGCAAGTATATCATCATAAAAGATCAGATATGAAGAGGTTTTTTGTAGTACTATTGGTACTGATTTTTATTTTTATCGGACAGATTACTACTGTAATATATGCAAAGCAACCAGTTATCAGCACTTGTATGTATATAATGACAGATCAAGATGATTATAGACAAATTGAAACAGATGAAATTTCTAAGACTGTAGTGCACGTAGTCGAAGAAACATATCCAGGAGCAGGTATCGCAGAGGCTTTTATTGATAAAACCGGTAATTATAAACTTATTATTGTGGTAGATAGAAATTCTAAAATCGTTTACATTAATTCTACAGGTGAATGGTTTAATCCATAATAATCATATTTATATCTAATTGAACCAACCAAGAAAAAGAGCCTTTTTGTAAAAGGCTCTTTTTATATCAACTATTATATATAAAATTATATAGTGTATATTATTTTGTATATTTAGATTTATTAACCATTAAAATAAATCGACCTTATGCTAACTACTCATTACAAAAGCTTAAAGCCAGAAAGCAAAAAATTCGCAATCCATAGAATTGCTACAAGAATTGACACTCCAGAACATATTGTTAAAAAAGTTTTAGAGAATAGAAATCCATTAATGGATATACGAGACAATCGTGTTGTTGTCAATCGTAACTCATACAATAAATTACTTAAAGAAATACATAAGGAATTCACTGCTATTTAAAATAGATAGTTTGTCAGTATATCAATTGGCTTATGATTCCCCGTTTTAGTATTATAAATAAATATAAAAAACGGATGCAGTTACCCCAGTACTACATCCGCTGCACAACTAACCAACTTAAAAACCTATTTTAAGTGTTCCCCAACACTTTGTTTTTTAAGATTGATATAAAGGTATAGCGGTTGTATGTATTACAAAACCAAGAATTAGGGAAAGTGTGTTTTTATTGAGGGAAATAGTACTTTTTGTTATTTAATAACTATGCACATGACTTTTTTATAAAATAAGTGTTTCTAACACACCTTATATATCATTCAAAAATTTTAAAATGGTGGTGTATAAAAGAGTACAAACAAAAAAAGCGCATACCGCGCTACTCTTATGACATAGGAAATATTTCTATTACTTTGCCAAATACATTTTTAGTCCACCCGTTAAGGCGTCCCCGGTTATTACTTATCAGCAATCCTCTTTTCACATCTTTGCTTTTGACTAAATGCGTAAAACATTTCCCTCTTACTTTACAAAAAACAATATCTCCTGCACTACAGTCTTCCCAATTAACAGGTTCTAATAATACAGCTTGCTTAGATTTCAGAATGGGCAACATAGAATTACCTGGTTCTTTGGAGACTATTGTCTCTCCATTCAATAGTTTTTGAATTTTCCAATTCATATTCATAGTTTTAAAATTAATTCAAAAACTATGGAGTATGGTTTTACAAAGAACTTGTAAGTGAGTACGTTGTAAAGATAGCTGTTTTTTTAAACAATCATACGTTAAATAGGAATTAGAGAAAAGCATGTGTATTTCTAAAGCCTGCTTTTCCCTTAGAAACCAATGCTCCAGACAGGGTAATTTCTATCATAATGAGTAGATTACACCTATCTATTGAAATAGTTTTATCTTTATTATCAGGATTTATACTCCTTTCTATGCGTAGCAGTATTTGTTATTCATTTGCACTTATTGTTTATAGTGCTCTTTGTTATTTAGCATCTAAATTACATTAAGCGATCATCACTAGCCTCTTTTCTCTGGTTTCTGACAGGTATTTTTACCCGGAATATGGTTAATAGGCATACTATTCCTCATTTACTTTATTCACTTTTTTAGTGATACCGCATTTTCTGCGAACAGATCTTTCTGAAAGAGCTGCAACATTTCTAGCTTGTTCCTCAGAGCTGCCGTCTTTAATTATAGCATCATATACTGTTTTATTTTCCATAAGACCAAGTATAATACAGTTAAAACCCGGACTGTCTTTACCCTTATAACGACTCTTTTTTTTAGGTTTTGTGATCAACTCCGTGAACAAACGACCTTTTAATCTTTGATCTTGTTGAACCTCTACCACAAATTTATATAGTGTGTTTTCCTCATCTGGATTCATCTCGCTTACTTTATCCAGGACATTAGAATACTCGTCATTGGTAAACTCAAAATATTTATAGAAATCGAAGTAGTTATTTTGACCTCCCTCATCTTCCTGTACCTCTTCTTCACTTTGTATTTCTTCTTCATTCTGGTACCCTTCTTCACTTTCCTGGCTCACTCCTTTAATTACTGATAATAGTAATATTACAAAAATGGATAACCTTTTCATTTTCTTTATGGTTTAAAATTAATTAGATATTATAAACGTTTGATACTATCCTTTTGTTATCTACGCTCCTTGTTTTATACTTTTTGCTATATGCATAATTAAGGATTTTATTTTTGTTTCCTAAATTCATGGCATACTTTTTGGAATCTTCAAATTAAATTGGTTATTTTAAGGAATGTTTTTAAGATAACTTTAATACTAAACTTAATTTTATTCCGTTAGGAATACGTGAAATCAAATACGTAGTTTTGATGTATTATTTATAACACCCAAATATTATGAAAAAATTATTTCTACTTTTACTTATGGTAGGCACTGGATTGACAGCTGAAGCTCAGGAAGACTGGACTAAACTTACAGATGTTTTTGATCAGGTTTATAGTCTTGCTACAGATCTTAATGAACAAACAGATAAGGTAAGTGCGCAAGCAAGTATTATTTCTATCGTTACGGGCAAAGGAACTGTCTCAGTAGAGCGAAGAATAGACAAATCAAAACCTAAAGAACTAAAACATTATCAATTTTTCCTTCTTGCTTCAAACGGTAAAGAAATTGAATTACAAAAATTAAATGCGGAACGAGTTATCGAAACTTTTCAATCAAAACTTTTAAAGGTAAAAGAAGAACTTAGAGTAAATCAAGATGCTGATGTAGAAAATATTTTAAACAATTTATTTGATTAATCTATAGTAAGCTGGAATAAAAAAAGCTGTCCATTGGACAGCTTTTTTTATTCCAGCTTACTTGGTTTTCATATATCATTTAACAACTTAGTAATCTCATCTAATTTAGGAGTTAAAATAACTTCTATCCTTCTATTTTTCGCTTTTCCTTCTACAGTTTCATTAGATGCAATTGGAGAAAATTCACCTCTTCCTGCTGCAGTAAGATTTTGAGCATCTATATCAGAATTTTCTACTAATAGTTTTACAATAGCAGTAGCTCGTTTTGTAGAAAGATCCCAATTTCCTTTTAAAGATGCATTACCTGTAAACGGAACATCATCCGTATGCCCTTCTATTAAGATTGCTATATCATTGTTTTCTGCCAGAACAGTCCCTAGTTGTTTTACAGCTTGTGTTCCTTGAGTTCCTATTGCCCAACTACCGGAATCAAATAAAAGTTTATTTTCCATAGAAATATACACCTTACCATCGCGCTCTTCTACGGTCAGTCCTTTTCCTTCAAAATTACGAAGCGCATTAGAAATTGCAGTTTTTAGTGCTTGCATTTTAGCATCCTTAGCAGCTATTAAACTTTCTAACTCATCCACTCGTTTAGAACGTATCGCCAAATCCTTTTCTAATTGATCGAGTCTACTTCGCTCTGTAGCTAGTATTCTTTCTTTTTCTTCAAGTTGGGATAATAATTCTCTGTTCTTTTTACTATTTGCAGCAATTGCAGCAGAACTGTTTTTGCCTAAGGCGTCATAGGAGTCTTTTAGATTTTCATAATTGGCTGATAGTGCATCATAAGTATTCTGTAATGCATCTCTCTCTGCTTTTGTCTGATCATAGCTTTCTTGAAGCTCTTTCATCGCCACACGATCCGCTTCTCTTTCTTTCTTTAAATCATTAATATCATCTTCTAATGTTCTATGTTCTCTTTTTAAACTAGCATATTTACCTTCTAGTTCGTTGTAAACTTTAGAAGAAACACAAGAAGAAACCAGTACTCCAATAATTATTACTAGGATTGTTTTCTTTATCATTTTCATATTTTTAATACCTGTCTTTAATCAACAAATTAAAATAGTTTTTATACATCTAACTCTACCATAATCGGACAATGATCGCTGTGTTTTGCCTCTGATAAAATAACTGCTCTTACTAATTTATCTTCTAATGGTTTTGCCACCATACCATAATCTAACCTCCAGCCTTTATTATTTGCTCTGGCATTAGCACGATAACTCCACCAGGAATAATTATCTGGTTCAGAATTAAAATGTCTAAAAGAATCTATAAACCCACTATCTATAAAATTACCTATCCATTCTCGCTCTTCTGGTAAAAACCCAGACACTTTTTTATTACGTACCGGATCGTGAATATCAATGGCTTTATGACAAATATTATAATCTCCTAAAATAACAAGATTAGGATATTCCTTTTTAAGCCCATTAATATATTCCTGAAAATCATCCATAAATTTAAGTTTATGGGATATTCTCTCTACATTAGTTCCACTGGGTAAGTACAGACTCATTACAGAAACACCATTAAAATCAGCTCTTATCATTCTGCCTTCAAAATCCATGTATTCAATTCCGGTTCCATATTCTATATGATCGGGTTCTGTTTTAGATAAAATAGCAACACCGCTATATCCTTTTTTTTGTGCGCTATACCAGTAATTATAGGTGTATCCAGCTTCTGCAAAAATATTTACATCTAATTGCTCTTTATTAGCTTTGATCTCTTGCAAACAAATGACATCCGGATCCGCTTTAATTAGCCAGGATATAAATTCTTTTTTTAGAGCTGCTCTGATTCCGTTTACATTATATGATATTATTTTCACTGATTTTCTGTTTTATTTATTTTAAATCTATACCATAGCAAACTTAGTAAGATAATTGCTATAATACCAAGCCCAATATACCAATATATGAATGTATAAGAATTAAAATGAATGGGGGCGGTATCTCCTATCATATAAAAACCTCCCCAATAAAAAGGCTGCGCATTGTACACGGTGGCATTATCCAAAAACTTCAATTTTGCCTGCTGTAAGGCTTTTGATTTACTCATTCCTGCTTTAATGTTCTTGTAAAAGTTTTTCATCAACTCTGGTGTTGTTTGATCAGAAACCTCCCAGTTACTTAATAACAAACTTTTAGTTCCAGCGTATTGAAATGCAGTACCCAAACTCATAATTCCCTCTCCTTTTGCGATTTTTCCCACTCCTGTGTTACAAGCACTTAGTACGGTAAGTTCTGCAGGAATATCTAAAGTAAATAACTCATGGCTATACAATAGATTATCCTCTAGTGTATCTTTACCTTTGGTAAAGAAAAGTTTAGAATTCTCCGGATGTGCATTGTCAACTACTCCATGTAAGGCAAGGTGTAAAATTTTATATTTATTTACATTGTTCTTAAAATTAGCTTCTATAGCTTCTGCTCCATAATAGTAGCTGCCATCTACAATCTCTGCAATTGCTTTAATCTCTTTACGCGTACCTGGCAAGTCATCACCAGTAGCTCTTAAAACAGACATGCTCATATTTTTTGCAGTTGCGGTAGTATTGTTCTCAGAAAAAGAAAAAGCTAAACACTCTTCTTTGTTCATAGAGGTATCTATTATATGATCGTTCTCAGAAAACAACAAAGTGGCCGAATTGGCGTAGGCAATCGCATATTTTTTTAAAAAATAAGGTTGTTCCTTAAAATTGTTTGAAGTATCAAGTTGGCTTAGTAACAACTCAAAATTAAGATGCCATAAAGAACCATCAGGAACAATGATTAATTCATCACCCACCAATTGATCTTCAACTGGAACTATGAGTTCTTTATATAATTGATATGCTGTTGTTTTATAAGCTGTAGTATTTTTACCAATGATCGCTTTCCTAAAACTAGCTATTTTTTGTGCTAGTTGAGGAGTACTCAATTCTTTTACAGTTATATTGTTTTTTGAAATTGTACATACGTAAGTAATATCCTCAGTAGAAAAAAACTCCAGCATAGTGGTATTTTTTTGAAGTTTTTGTTGGATTTTTTCTACAGAAGTCAAGGTGTTTTGATATTTTAACTGATAATATTTTGGAAATTTATTTTCAAGTATTTCAGTTAAAGAATCCTGTTTTCGAGAAACATTAAATAGTTCATTTTCATAATACAAAGTAGTGTTTACATCCTTCTCTTTATTTGAGAATTCCTTATTTAACTTTGATTTATAAAACGCTCGATCTCTCTTTAGTTCTTTTTCATAGTGTAAGGTTTCTTTAGGTAATCCCGCAAAACTTATAGCACTCGATTCTGAGAGTAACTCTTTCATTGTATTTGCCTTACTTTTTTCAAAATAGCGAAATGCAGAAATAAGAAAATTTCGATTTTTATTTAAATCATAATATAGCATGTGAGCTTCAATTGCTCCTTTATACACATCCTTTGTTCTTTTTGCAAATACTACTTTATCAGTATAATTATGTAAATTCTGACGTATCTCGTTTATAACTGAATCTGCTTTTTGATAATTCAAAATACTAAAATCAAGTTTTCTTGAATCTCCTTTTTCTTTAAACTGCTCTTTTAGAACTTTTGCTTTACCTTCTAAACTTTCTAAGAGAGTCATTAAATCAAAGAAATCATTAAAACCTACATTTTGCTGCAGACTTTTTACTGTATCTTGTTTTTGATTTGCATTGATAGCTTTATTATAATATTCTAATGCCTTATGATATTCTTCGTTTTTATAATAAGCTGATGAAGTAAAATTATACGCGATAGCAAGACGCGTATTATGTTCTCCTAAGTTAGTTTTAAATATAGTATGTGATTTTATAAAGTAATCTAAGGCCTTTTTATAATCTCCCTTTTCTAAATATACATCGCCAAAATTAGAATAAGAATGTGCGGTAAAATTATGGCTATCACCTACTAATTCCAGAATTATCGATATCCCTTTATTAAAATATGATATGGCTGTATCATACTCTTTTTTATTATGATATACCAGGCCAGCATTATGATAAGGTCCTATCAGACTTCTATGATTCTTATCATACAAGTTTGTTCTTATTGCAATTGCTTTTTGGTAATATTCCAGAGCTTTATCAAAAAAACCCATTCTTTTATGAACAATTCCTATATTGATAAAAGATGTTGAAATTTGATAATGACTACTTCCGAATAATTCATTTTTAATACTTAAGCCTTTCTCGAGGTATTGCAATGCTTTTTCTAGCTCACCTTTTTCCATAAGGATCGCTCCTACATTATTAAATCCATTTGCAGTATATTCATGTATAAGTCCTCTTAGTTCTTTAGTAATCTCTAAGTTTTTCTCGTAATATGTTAGTGCTTGATCAAAATCTTCATATTGCTCATATATCAAAGCCATTAATTCATAGCTTCTGCCAAGTGATAAGTGTTTATTTGGTAATATTGTAAGCTTTATATGAAGTCCTTTTCTGCACACTTCCAGGGCTTTTTTATAGTCATTATTTTTTAAATAATAATTCCCTATAAGATCATATGCCAAGGCTTCCAGAATAGTAGTCTCTGAACAATTTTGTCTACAAATTTCTAACGCTTTTTGAGCATTAGATCTGGATTCATCATATGCTGATATTTGTCTATGGTTTTCTCCTATTTTGATGTAACACTCAGCCACTCGTTCCCAAACATTAAAATCTTTATAAATTGACAAAGCTTTCTCAAAGCATACGATGGATTTATCAATCTCATTATCTAACAACAAAGAATTACCTTTTTGAAAATATTGAAAAGCTGCAAGAGTATCATTAGATTTTTGTGCAGATACAGAAAGGGTAATCATACAAAAAAGAAATGATCCTATGAATACTAATTTCATCTAGTAGGTTTTTAAAAGAATGACTAAGATATTCTAAAATTACAAAACAAGTAAATTCCAGAGAGTTAATCACCATACCAGAAAAAAGAAATCACGATGTAAGATATTCATAAAGCACTAAATCTTTTTTATCAAACACAGGTATCAAACCTCGATCTTTTAATAAAACATTAGTATCTGTGATACTTAGAACATCTTGATAATAATGATCTGTGATAGCAATCCCCTTGGTCTTCTTTACCGTATATAATAGTTCTTTTATCAATTCTTTATACAAGGGTTGTATCATAGAAAAAGGTTCATCCATTAATAAAAAATCGTGTTTTAGATGACATAAAAGAACTACTTCTAAATATCGTAATTCACCCAAAGAAAGTGTTCCTGCTTTTTGATTTTCAATTTTATGAATCCCTTGTGTATAAAAAATCTTATCCTGATCCTCTCCATCAGGAAAAATTATAGGGATAATGTCACGTACCTTTTTTTCTTTTGGTAAAAAAGAATCCTGAGGTAAATACCCTATTTTTTTGCTGGCAATTACATCTTTTGGATTAATTTCTTTGTTATTAATTCTGATAACAATAGAATCCGAGTCCAATATCCCAAACATACATTGTAACAATGTAGATTTTCCAGTACCATTTCTACCAAAAATACCCAGAATATCTCCTGTACTAAATTGTACACTTACATCTTCTAAGATAATTTTTTTATGAAAAGATTTGGTAAGGTTACTAATAACAAGAGTACTCATAAGATGATTTTAAACAGCGCCATAACAAAAAGTATACTCATAGCCAGAATAAGGTGGATACAAAATATTTTTGATATTAAATTCTTTTTTGTAAAACCCAGATTAGCATACAGGTAATATTCATCATTTTTAAAAACTCTAAACCCTATCAACCCTACTCCAATACCAACTGTATTAAAAAACAAAAGACTCCATAAAAACCCTGTCAATAAGCTCATAATAAGACAGAATACAATATTAAAAACGACCGCATCAAAGAAAAATTTAAAAATTGCCCGATAATAATACATGTATAAGAAGTTCGTTAAAAAACCTATACGATAAAACTAAATCTTAATTTTATCGTTATTTCTATACTTTAGAAACCTTAACTATAAACACTTGTTGCATAAATCACAATAATTTATGGGTTTTACTGCCACGCTAAGGATCAAAAAACTTTAGTTTTGTACATGATGCGGATTGTTACGGTTTTAGGTTGTATACTTTTTTTAAGTACCAGTATTGTACTGGGACAAGATACTTCTGGTAATTTCAGAAGTAAAAAAGTACGAGTAACAGATACAATTCGTATTGACTCTGTAAGTATCAATTCATTAAACTTTAAAATACTTTCAAAACTGGGTGTTCCTATAGACAGCACCTTATATAAAGTTAATTTTCAAAACGCATCTGTATCTATTTCACCTCAGATACAACTAGAGAATGATTCTATTACATTACAGTATTACAGATATCCGGATTTTTTAACTAAAACCTATTTTGAATTTGATCCTTCGATTATTGTGCAACAAGAGGGGAATTTGCAAAAGCTCTATAGCTTGTCAAAACCAATCAGTCAAAAAGAATTCACGCCTTTTGATGGGCTCACTACCAGTGGAAGCATCTCTAGAGGTGTAACAGTAGGTACGAATCAAAATACTGTACTAAATTCTGAACTGGATCTACAAATCTCCGGAAAAATAAGTGAAAACATATCTCTTCGTGCCTCTATACAAGATGCAAATGTTCCAATTCAGCAAAGCGGCTATTCTCAGAATCTGGATGAATTTGATCAGGTTTTTATAGAGTTATATTCTAAAAACTGGAATATCAGAGCGGGTGATGTACAATTACAAAACAGCACCAGTTATTTTAATAAGTTTACTAAAAATGTTCAGGGAATATCAATTAACGGAACGATACATCATCCTGACGCGCAAACCACCCTCTTTGGATCTGGAGCATTAGTAAGAGGAGTATTTACCAGAAGTCAATTTACCGGACAGGAAGGTAATCAGGGACCTTATAAATTAACCGGGCCTAATGGAGAGCTATTTATACTCATCATATCCGGGAGCGAACGCGTGTATGTAAATGGATTGTTATTAGAACGTGGTGAAAATAACGATTATATCATCGATTATAATGCTGGTGAAGTTCGTTTTAACCCTACATACCCTATAACCTCAGATATGAGGATATCCATTGAGTACCAAACTACAGATCGCAATTACTCAAGAATTATTGCCTATGGAGGAAGTACTCATGAGAGCGAAAAATTAAAAATCGGAGCTTTTGTATATTCAGAAAATGATGCGAAAAATCAATCATTACAGCAAAACCTCAGTGATACACAAAAAGAGACATTATCTAATGCCGGGGATGATCGGACACAAATGATAGCACCTTCTGCAGTACCTGATGTTTTTAGCGAAAATAAAATCCTTTATCGTCAGGATATTATTGAGGGTAGAGAAGCGTTTGTATATTCTACTGACCCTCTGGATGAGTTATTCAATGTTCGTTTTTCTCTAGTGGGCAATAATCAAGGAGATTATATTCTTGGAGAGACCAATGCAATTAGCAGAATTTTTGAATATATAACACCGATCGATGGCATATCGCAAGGTAATTATGCACCGATCGTCCAGCTGGAAGCTCCCACAAAACTACAAACTGCTGTAGTTAATGGTTCCTATATCCCTAATGAAAAAACTACTATAGGATTCGAACTGGCTGGAAGTAAAAATGATCTTAACCTGTTCTCTAATTTGGATGATAATGACAATGATGGATTCGCAGGAAGACTTCAGCTCAAACAACGTATTTTTTCTAGAGACAGTAGCTGGACAATGAATGCATTTATAGATGGAGACTACCTGCAAGATCAATTCCAAAGTATTGAGAGAGTATATAATATTGAATTTAACAGAGATTGGAATTTAAATACTCCTGCCGGAGATCAACAATTTATTACAACTGGCATAGAAATGCTACACCCTGAAAAAGGGGCTACCCGATATTCTTTTCAACATCTTAACTTCTCTGAAAACTATAACGGAAACCGACACGTATTATCTAGTCAACTGCAGCTAAACAATCTAGGCGTTGCACTAAACTCCAGTATTCTAAACAGTAAGAACTCTGATATAGATTCCAGATTTTTTAGAGCCTATGGTCATCTCACGTATAGTTTTCCTAAACATTGGATAGGAACTAAAATAGGGGTTGAAGATAACATGGAAATAAACCGAGTGGATCAGACACTCACACAGAATACACAACGATTTGCATCTTATGAACTATATACAGGAATAGGTGATAGTACTAAAATCCATGCAGAAGTAGGATATAGGCACAGAATAAATGATAGTGTCCAAAACAATTTGTTGGATAAAGTAAGTACTTCTAACACTTATTTTTTAAAGTCTAATATTCTGAATACAACCAATACTCAGTTATCTGTGTTTGCCAATTACAGGACATTAAATAATAAGGATCAAAGCCGTGAAGATGAACAATCTTTTAATTCCAGAATGTTATATAATCAACGTTTTTTTAATAGTATTATTAATTGGAATACTGTTTTTGAAACTAATAGTGGCACATTACCTCAACAGGAATTTACCTATGTTCAGGTAGATCCGGGACAAGGAACCTATACATGGATTGATTATAACGATAATGGCACTCAGGAACTCGAAGAATTCGAGATAGCTCAATTCACAGATCAGGCAACCTATCTAAGAGTTTTGTTGCCGAATCAAATTTTTATTAAAACACATCAAAACAGACTAAGCCAAATGATCACCCTAAATCCATTATCATGGTCTGGATCAAAGAATTCAACTAAAAAACTCTTGTCTCATTTTTATAACCAAGCGTCTTATATTGTAGATCGCAAAAACCTGCGTGAAGACAATTCTTTTGATATTAATCCATTTAATAAAAATGATAATGAATTGGCACTAACACTCAGTTTTAGAAACACTTTATTTTTTAATCGTGGAAAACAAAGATACACGACCTCCTATTCCTATCTTTCATCCAGTAATACAAATTTACTGGTTACAGGATTACAAGAAAATATTTTAAATAATCATCAATTCACTTTTTCACATAAAATAGCAAAAATCTGGTTGTTAGATTTAAAAAATGAATGGATAGAAACAGAAAGTATTTCAGAAAACTTCACTAATAGAAATTATCTCTTAGAAGGGTATAAGATAGAGCCAAAACTCTCTTATCTTTTATCACCGCAGACGCAATTTAGTGTTTTTTATCTATTGAATGATCAGGATAATATAACCGGAGAAGAAGCCTTATCACAACAGAAATTGGGTATTTCTTTTTCTTATGCTAATAAGCAACAGGCATCTATAGTAGGAGAATTTAATTATTTTATCAATGATTTTACAGGAAATGCTTTTTCACCGGTCGGATATCAATTGCTCAATGGATTACAACCAGGAGATAATTATACCTGGTCATTACTCGCACAAAAAAAACTTACAAAATATCTAGATCTCAATATATCTTATTTAGGTCGAAAAAGTGAAACTACCAAAACTATCCATACTGGAACAATTCAACTTAGAGCATATTTCTAGACCTCTACAAACATTATTTGTACCTTTATAAAATATAGACAAGGTGCCCTAATATATTTTATTCTGGAATTAAAAGAAGAACTCATGTTACTATAGCATTGACAGCTGAATCTTAAATTTATAAAATAAATGAAAAAGACATTGAAAATTTACGGTTTGATAATGATAACCATCTTCTTTTGTGGTTGTATCTCCTCTAAAAATACTGATAAGACAAACGATAGAAAGGATTCAGCTATTTCCCAACATATATCTCCTGAAAATATGTTGGAAAAAGGATTTTCAAAAGGTATTCTAAAAAAGAATGGCTCCAAGCGTTGTCCTTATATTCTTACTGTAGAAAAATACACGTATAGACTTGATCCCATCAATTTAAATGATTTTTTTAAAAGTAATGATGTACCAGAAAAAGTTTGGGTACAATACAGCAGTTTAAAAATGGCGAACAGATGTCCTGATGGCAGACCCGTTTCAATACGAGAAATCAAGATAAGAAATGAATGAGGTTTTGCAGAATTAGTATTATAGGTACCTGTTGAAAATTCTATAAATTAATACACGTAAAATTTAGCCGATTTTCCTGTCTGACTACTTCCTAGTCTAACAAAATAAATACCGGGAGAAACAAAAGACATATCTAGTGAATATTCAAATCTGCTACCAGCATCTTTTCGTACGGTATCAGTCAGTATTGTTTTTCCAGTAAGGGTATAAATACTAAGTCGTAGTTCCTCATCAGCATTAGAGTCACTCATCGCTATCAGAAATTGATCATTAGGTTGACTAATGACAATAAGGTTCGAATCATTATTTGTATTTTCTCCTATATCTACAAGATAATCATGTGTTGTTCCATATTCCATAGACCCACAAGCTTCATTAAGTTTTGCTCCACTATTAGACTGTGTATCTCCTGCTCTGACTCTTAATAAATGTGTCCCTACTACAGCAGTATCATCTAATATGATTACAAAACTCTGATCCGTATCAGGTTCTTCTATCACCTCATTACTGATCAATAATTCAGAATCATCAAAAAGACCATCATCATTAAAATCAATCCATAAGGAAAGTTGTTCTTTATCATCCCCGGCAAAACCAGTTTGCACCGTCAATATATACGTACCTATTGATTTATCCAGTCTTATAATATCACTAGTAAAATCTTCATACCCATCTGTACAAGGAATTTCAGTTTTAGAAATATTTGATAATGTAAAAGAAGTAACTCCATCTCTATATTGACTGCAATTAGAAGTAGGTGCACATAATTGATGCTGTACTGTACGATTAATACTATCATTAGTTACATTCTGATCTCCTGTAAGCTCAGTCCCTAAAACAAACAAGTAACTCCCGAACTCTGACATATCTGTTGTTACTGTAAAAGTATATTCTGCTGTTTCTCCTCCTTCTATAGTACCTGCAAATACTTCTTCGATAACAGCGCCATCGTTTAGTGAGTAAAATACTGGAATGTTACTTTGAGCAGATCCCCCAAAATTTTTGATCACAATAGTGATACTTTCTTCTGCTGTGAGACCTCCCCCCGTAACTGGCGAAGACAAACTGACCACACCTACATCATTAGGTAGTAGATTAAATACTTCTGTTGTCGAGCAATCATTATCCGGCATAGTATCTGTTCCCAGATTTGTCTCTGCACTTATAAAGGCACTTTCACCAATACTTAAGTCTGCTGTGGTGCTAAAAGTGAAAGAAGCAGTTTCTCCTGAACTAATTGATCCTGTAAAAATCTCGTTTACAGGTGTATCTCCATTAATAGAATAACTAACAGGAATATTACTTTGAGCAGTAGAACCAAAATTCTTTAATGTGATAGTTACAGCTTCTGAAGTAGTAAAGGCATCATCATCAGGAGCGTCAATACTTACAACTCCTACATCACTTAATATGTTTTCAGCTAACTTAAATACTCCGACAATATTTCTGGCATTATTTCCCGAATTTTCAAAATATTCCCCAATGTGCCAAAACGTTTGATCGTCACTAGGATCTACAGTTATTTGAGAATAATCTCCATATCTATAATCATTTGTTTCATTAACTGCAGTTCCTATGGCTATAGTTTCTTCTGCAAAAGTCATTGTTCCCAGTGGATCGCCTGCAAGTCTCCCGGTATATCTTATAGAAACAAAACTGTCTTCACTGGCTAGATCCGCTACTGTACCTATTGTACTATAGCCCATACCTATATTACCAAAAACATCCATTGCCATACTCGCACACCACGCACTTTTTCCATCTGGTGACGCATAGGTTCCTTCCTGATAGACGTACCAATCCTGTCCATCACCATTTTGTCTTAATTCATACCAGCGAATAGCAGAAACTCTTGCAAATTCAGAAACATTATCAATATCTATTGGGAAATTTAAAACTACAGAATTATAATCACAAAATCGTCTATAATTAGACGCATAATTAATTGCCCCTGCTAATGCATCTATACGCTGACCATCAGATCCTGGCTGAGGAAGACTACCAAAACCAAAAGGTCCGTCTCCATTTTCAAAAACAGCATCAAAAGAAGTTACATTAAGTTCTTCTGATTCAGTAATTGTTGAACTTTCAGGATCGGTCCAATTGACATCAATACTCCATAGTTTTAAGATGTCCTGATCAACACCTTCCCATCCATCATCCTGGAAATAAATAATTCGAGCATCCCCTTCCGGAGGAAGTGTTTTACCTATAGCATTAAAAGAAGCAGGGCTGTAAAACCCTCCTATTCTTGCTCCTGACAATGGAAAACCGACCATTTGTGCAGTTTCAAATCCTGCTATCATTTGTTCTCTTTCCAATACATAAACTACCTCTTGGGTCTGTTGTGAACCCTGATTTTTATTAGCCGTCACGTAATATCCATCTGACCATACAGAAAACTTAGGGTAATCAGGAAAACTACTGGTATTGAAACGATAAGTATACCAACCATCATTTACAGGATCTGGTCCTTTACAAACTGCTACCAGAAAACCATTTGGAGTATCACTAAACTGGGTGATTACGAAACGATCTGCAAAATTATCGTAAAATACAATAGGATCTCCTAAGTCTTCCCCCGGGAAAATATTCCGTAAAGAAGTTGATTCTATGAGTACATTTCCGCTACGATCATGAATGGTGAAGGCAAAATTTCTTGCACTCATATAATGATTAGGTCCTATAGCACCTGTGGGATCTGTTGGAGCAATAAAATTGGAGTTTGCTTCAAAAATTAAGGAAGGAGCAGCAGCACTTCTAAAACTATTCACTCTTTTCTGATTCTGTAACAATTCATCCTGCCCTTTAGGAAAACCTTTTCCTGGCACAACCTTATTCACATTTACTCTTCTGGGGTTAATCTCTCCAGAACGAGGTTCTTCTAACAGCAAATTTTTACCTATCAGTGGAGCAACTTCTCTCATTTCTATAGAAGTTGTTTGCATAGTAGAATGCATCGTCTCTTTCTTTTGAGAAAAGACAATAACTGAATACAACAAACAACAAAGGAAAAGTATCCTTTTCAATACCATGAGATAAAATTTAATTAACTGATATTCTGAATTTCTGTAAAAATACAATTAAACTTCAAAATATAATAACTGAAAAATGTATAATCTATTATAATAAGTACGTAAGGAACCTTCATTTCTTACAATATTATACTCTTTTTCTCAGAATATTAACTTAACTTATAGCACTAAAGGCTTTACTTTATCGAATTAAACCATCAAAAATGATATACTTATACATACGCTCATTATTATTGATGTTGGCTCTTTCTCTAATGATAGGAGTAGATAGCTATGCTCAAACTAAAAAACCAGTAAAATCAAAGAGATCTTGGACATCTTCCTCTATGCGAATCGTTCCTGCAATGTCTTCAAAATCTAAATTAATTCCAGCTTCTGATTATAAGAAAGAAGTAAAAGATGGTAGATCGTCTAAGGTAAACCCTATTATAGGTAAAGGGTCTACAGGAGATGATCCGTTAACAAAGAAGAAAAATAAATTACAACAAAAAATAAAGGGAAAAACACCTGAATTAGTGTTTGATAGCGCTATTACATCTTCAGCTCCTACAGATCCATCTATTGCAATTGGGTTGGATCATGTGATTGCTGTATTTAATACTGGATATAGAATTTTTGATAAAAGCGGAACACCCTTAACAGATCAACTAGCTGTAGAGAATATTTTTTCTTCCGGTGGTTGTTGTGATCTCACTGTATCTTATGATAATGCTGCAAACAGATGGGTAATTTCTTATTTATTTTTTAGTGGTGCTGTAGAAATTGCTGTATCTCAGGGACCTGACCCTCTTAACGATACTTGGTCTGTCTATCGATACGATGATATTTCTGATTACCAGAAACTATCAGTATGGTCAGATGCCTATTATATGACAGCGAATGTAAATAGTGCAAATGCGGATACAGAAGATGTCATTTTTGCACTGGACCGTAATGCTATGTTAGCAGGCGAAGAAACAGCTCAGATCATAGCATTCTCTTTACCCGGTATAGAAACAGGTGGAGGGTTTTACAGCCCACAAGCATTTAATGTAAGTAATGCTGTTTTACCTGCAACTGGCAATGCTCCTATCGTATATATGCAAGATGATGCGTTTACAGGAATCACAGAAGATCACCTAAAAATATGGACCGTCAATGTTGATTTTGAAACACCTGCTAATGCTACTATTTCTCAACCTGTAGAATTAGTTACCACACCTTTTGTAAGTGTTTTTAATGGAGGAAGTTTTGCCAATTTACAACAACCTAACGGAGGAGCCTTACTAGATGCATTACAAGCAACTGTTATGAATCAAGCACAATTCAGAAAATTTGACACCTATAATAGTGCTGTTTTTAGTTTTGCTGTGGATACAGATGGAAGTACAGAAGACCTCGCAGGCATACGCTGGTATGAATTAAGACAAGCTGGTGATGGGCAGCCCTGGTCTATCTATCAGGAAGGAACTTATACCTCTACAAATGGAAAACATGCATGGAATGGAAGTATGATGATGGATGATGCTGGTAATATTGCTTTGGGTTATTCTGGTATGGGAGGCACTACAGATACATTTGTCAGCTCCTATTATAGCGGAAGGTTTAGCAGTGACCCTCTAGGAACTATGAGTATCTCTGAGACATTGATAGCAGCAGGAACAGGAAATATTCCTGTGAGCGACAGTAGTGATAATAGTGGAAGATATGGTGATTATGGCAAAATGGATATTGACCCGGTTAATGATAGAACCTTTTGGCACATCAATGAATATATGAATACAGATCGAGCTAATGTAGTAGGAGTTTTTCAGATAGCACCAGACAAACAGAATGATGTAGGTATCATTAGTATTAACCTTCCGGATTCTGAAGTTTTTAGTGCTACTCAGGATATCACCGTATCTATTTTTAATTACGGAACAGATCCAGCTACCAATTTTGATGTAACTTATCAAATAGATGAAGGTACTCTGATTACAGAAACATTCACAGGCACAATAGCTTCTAATACAACCGCAGACTTTACATTTGCACAATCTGCTGATCTTTCTATAGAAGGACAAACCTATATCATTACCTCTGCTACTGACCTCGTCAATGATCAAACTAGTTTTAATGATGAAACAACAATTGAAGTAACCAACCTTTATTCTAATAATCTCGGCATCACAACCATTACCTCGCCTGCTACGGGCGAAGATCTGGGTACAGAATTAGTTACCGTTACTATACAAAATTATGGAGGAGAACCACAATCAGGTTTTGATATTTCTTATCGTATTGATGGAGGCACTCCTGTTATAGAAACCTTTTCTGGAACCATAGACCCTATTAGCTCCAGTTCATATACCTTTAGCACACCAGCAGATCTGTCAGTTCCAGAATTTTATGAAATTACTGCTACAACCCTACTTGCCAGCGATGCAGTTCCCGATAATGATAGCGCCACGATTGCAGTAGAAAATCAAGCTTGTCAATCCTTTACAAACAATACTCCTCAAAGCATAGGCACAGGTGCAGGTGATTCTGCTACTTCTATTATTACTATTGAAAATGATTTTGTACTAACCGATGTTAATGTTGGTATAAATATAGAACACACGTATACTGAAGACCTTACCATAACACTGATCGCACCAGATGGCATTACAGAAGTACAATTATCTTCTGAAAATGGAGGAGCTTCTGATAACTATACAAACACAATTTTTGACGATGAAGCAACTGAATCCATTACAGATGGCAGTGCTCCTTTTACAGGGTCATTTACTCCAGAAGAAAATTTAGGAAACTTAGATGGCTCATCTTCTTTAGGAGACTGGACTCTATTTATTGAAGATGGCTTTAATCAGGATGGAGGGCAACTGCTAGATTGGACTCTTCAGCTTTGCGATGGCAACCCGGTTCTCGCTGTAGTAGGTGAAGATTTTGAAGAATCTTCAGAATTACTTATTATTGATAAAGGTAATAATCAATATGATATTAGTTTTTTAACTACAGAAATCACTGAAATGTTAGATTTACAGGTGTACAATGCTATGGGTCAAAAAGTATTACATCAAACTTTACAAAATAAAGATGGGGGCTATACTTATCAGTTAGATATGTCTTATGCTGCTACTGGTATCTACATCGTAGCACTTACTAATGGATCCAATGCGCAAGTAGGAAAAATTTTAAAACGATAACTCAATGGATTTAAAATAAAAAGCACCGGTAAAAACTTACCAGTGCTTTTATAGTATCAATATGTCGTTTTTTTATTTTAACCAATATTCTGCATCTACTTTTTCTGAGATCATAGATTTAAGTGCTGCAATAGGTACACGCTTTTGCTCCATTGTATCTCTATCTCTTATCGTTACTGACTCATCATTTAATGTATCATGATCTACTGTAATACAAAACGGGGTACCATTAGCATCCTGTCTTCTATACCGTCGTCCTATGGCATCCTTTTCATCATAAATAACATTAAATTTCCATTTTAACTCTTCTACAATTTTCTGTGCAACCTCTGGCAATCCATCCTTTTTCACTAATGGTAAGATCGCTGCTTTTACAGGTGCAACCACCGCAGGTAACTTTAATACTACCCTACTGGAACCATCAGCTAATTCTTCATTCTGTAGTGCTGTAGAAAATATAGATAAGAACATTCTATCTAATCCAACAGATGTTTCTACAACATAGGGTACGTAATTCTCTTTTAACTCCGGGTCAAAAAACTGTAATTTTTTACCAGAGTGTTCTTCGTGAGCTTTTAAATCAAAATCGGTTCTGGAATGAATCCCTTCTAACTCTTTAAAACCGAATGGAAAATTGAATTCTATATCAGCGGCAGCATTTGCATAATGTGCCAATTTATCGTGATCGTGAAAACGATAATTTTCTGCTCCAAGACCTAGCGATAAATGCCAGTTGAGACGTGTTTCTTTCCAATACTCATACCACTTCATTTCTTCTCCCGGACGCACAAAAAATTGCATTTCCATTTGTTCAAATTCTCGCATTCTGAAGATAAACTGACGCGCTACAATTTCATTTCTAAATGCTTTTCCGGTTTGCGCAATCCCAAAAGGAATTTTCATACGTCCTGTTTTCTGAACATTCAAAAAATTCACGAAAATACCTTGTGCCGTCTCTGGTCTCAAGTATAAATCCATTGCAGTATCAGCAGAAGCACCCAATTTTGTGCCAAACATAAGATTAAACTGACGTACTTCTGTCCAGTTTTTAGACCCTGTATCCGGATCTGCAATTCCTAATTCTTCTATCAGCACCTTTACAGAATCCAGATCTTCATCTTCAAGATACGATGCTAAACGTTTCAATACGGATTGTTGTGTATCCAGGTACTTAACCACTCTGGAGTTTGTAGCTATAAATTCTTCTTCATTAAAAGCTTCGCCAAAACGTTTTTTTGCTTTTACAATTTCTTTTTGAGCCTTTTGATACTGTTTTTCTGCATAATCTTCTATAAGAACATCAGCTCTGTATCTTTTTTTAGAATCTTTATTATCTATCAGCGGATCATTAAAAGCATCCACATGACCAGAAGCTTTCCAAGTTGTAGGATGCATTAATATTGCGGCATCCAGCCCAACGATATTTTGGTGCATGTACACCATACTCTTCCACCAATAATCACGTATATTTTTCTTGAGTTCTGCCCCGTTTTGTCCATAATCATATACCGCACTTAACCCATCATAGATCTCACTAGAACCAAATATATACCCATACTCCTTAGCATGAGCTATCACTTTTTTAAATTTATCTTCTTGATTTGCCATGGCGCAAAAATAAATGAATTTACAAGAATTGAAAAAGTATTACTTCAAAATGATAAAGAAATAATGTAAAGAAATGATTAGATACAAAAAAACCACCATAAAGATTAGTCTCTATGGTGGTTTCACTATTATATGAATGAGAATTTACTTTAATTCAAACTGCGTATTGGCAATCATTTTTGGTCCTGAAAACAGGTTCACGATATAATTCCCTTCTACTAATTCTGCTTGTGCTGCATCAACTAATACACAAACATCTAATGCATCATTTTCGTAGAATACTTTATTACGACCACTATAAGTAAGTACGGCATCATCAAAATTTACTGAAATTTTGTCTCCTATCAGGTTATTTTGTGGGTTGATTACCTGAACAAATAATTCTTTGTCTCCTTTTTCTGTTAATTTATTAGGAGATAAAGTAAAGCAAACTCTTACTTTTTCTGCTCTACTGGATCTTGCAGTTGTTGTTATTTTACCACTACTTTTCACACGTACACCTTCTGCTCTAATATTAGATGCAGTTAATGCAGAACCTCTTTCTACGATTCCAGCCAATTTCTCATTTTGAGTAGCCAGAGAATCCGAGAATACAATTCGCTCACTTAAAGCAGTAGAGGTACTATCTAAATCCGTAGTCAGTTGTGCATTCTGTGTTGTTAAACTGTCTGCCAGTCTGAACAATCGCTCACGCTCTTTTTTCAATTTACCAACCTCTTTTCTATACCTGATAATTAAAGATACATTTGCATCAAAATCCTTTAGACTATCTAACAATACAACTACTCTTTGTTTTTCCTTAAGTAGATGATCATCCATTACCTCATTTAAAGCAATTGCGTTATCATACTTTGTAATTAACTCTCCTAATTCACTTTCAATAAGATCTTTTTCTTGTTGCAATTGTGCTTTTTCACGTTTTTCTTCGTTAAAAATTTTATACGTGTAAATCCCGAGAATTAATAATAACGCTCCGAGAACCCCTATTAAAATTTTGAGGGTTAAGTTATTTTTTTGAGTTGTCATAATAAATTTCTAATTTTTGATGGTTATTTTTAAAACAGTAAATTTAGTTAAATATAATGATTATTGTTAATTCATTTTAAATGTTAAAAGACTTAATTTATTTATTTTACCCAATATATTGTGCCGCTTGTGACAAACCTCTCTATAAAAACGAAAGGATGCTTTGTACACGATGCCGACACAAGCTTCCTCTGGGTAATTTTCATAAGGTAAACGCCAAAAAGATCGAAAAAGTATTTTACGGACGTGCCAAAATTGAAAATATCACCTCTTTATTCGTGTTTGAGAAGGAGGGTTTAGTCCAAAATCTAATACATAATCTCAAGTATAGAGGACAGGAAGAAATAGGGTTTGAATTAGGTAACTGGCTAGGCGAAGAACTTAGTCAAATACCTGCTTACCAGTCTATTGATATTGTTATCCCAGTACCATTACATCGGATTAGATTACGCGAAAGAGGCTTTAATCAAGTAGAAAAATTCGGGCAGGAAATTGCTAAAAAAATTGAAGCTGAATACATTGATTTTGTTTTGAAAAAAAATTCCTACAATAAAAAACAATCAAAACATGGTAGATTTACGCGATGGATAAATACTTCTGAAACATTTGGAACAGAAAACGAGTCCTTATTAGTAGACAAGCATATTTTGATAGTGGATGATATTGTGACAACGGGAGCTACCTTAGAAGCCTGCATACATGAATTAAAATCCATATCTGGTATTAAAATAAGTATTGCTTCTATGGCGATGACTATATAGATTTTTTGTTTATTGTAAATAGTCGTTTCTTTGTGTTTTTAAAAATTGTTACGCATCATATGTATAAACGATCCAATACTATATTACTTACTATTTTCTCTTTTATGCTCATCCTGAGTTGCGCTAAAAAAGGTAGTATAACGGGTGGAGAAAAAGATGAAATTCCACCTGTATTCATTAAAGCAATGCCTCCTAATTTTTCTACTAATTTTAATGCAAAAGAAATACGAATCTATTTTGATGAGTTTATAAAGTTAAATGATGCCCAAAAACAAATTATCGTATCACCTCCTATGGATCCTAAACCCATAATTACACCATTAGGTGGTACCAGTAAATATGTAAAAATAGAGTTTCTAGATACTTTACTTGAAAATACTACTTATAGTATCAATTTTGGTGAAAGCATTGTAGATAACAACGAAGGTAATCCAACTCCATACTTTAGATACGTTTTTTCAACCGGAAACTTTTTGGACTCACTTAGCATACAAGGAACCGTTAGTGATGCTTTAGAAAAAGAGACTGAGGACTTCATAACCGTTGCATTATATGAAGTCAACGAAGAATATTCTGATTCTATTGTTTACAAAGAAGTTCCCAGATATATTACTAGTACATTAGATAGCATTAATTTTAATATTGATAATATAAAAGAAGGCACCTATAAATTAATTGCTATAAAAGATGCATCACTTAATTACAAATATGATGCAAAACAGGATAAAATTGGGTTTTATGAAGAAATTGTAACCTTACCAGCTGATACTGCAAAGGCATTTAAAGTGAATCTTTTTAAGGAATTACTTGATTTTATACCAGCAAAACCAAAGCAGGTTTCTAAAAATGAACTAATTTTTGGATATGAAGGTGTAGCTGACTCTGTAAATATCCATTTATTAAGTACTGTTCCCGATAGTGTGGTTCCAGAAAATTACACAACTAGAATACTAAAGGATAAAGAAAAAGATACATTGCACTATTGGTTCAAACCTCCTTTTGAAGCAGATACTTTAATTTTTGAAATTACCTCAGCAAAAAAATCCAGAGATACCGTAATTACACGATTAAAGGATCAATATAAAGACTCTTTACTTGTGAAAAGTAATATAAGTGGCAATCTGGCTTTTAATAAAAATTTTATTCTTTCTGCCAATACGCCTCTGGATTCTATAAATGAAAAATTAATAGAGTTTACGGATAAAGATACCCTTGCAGTTCCTTTTTCTATTCAATTAGATACCTTAGAAAATGAAGTTACTTTTACCTTTGAAAGAACAGAGAGCAATACTTACAAAGTTCAATTACTACCAGAAGCTATCAAAGATTTCATCGGCAATGTAAATGATACTATTAATTTTAACTTTAGAACTAAAAAGTTAGCAGATTATGGCACTATTTTCCTTACTCTGGAAAATGTTAAAGAATACCCAGTATTAGTAGAACTTACTTCTGAAAAAGGGGAACTAGTGACAAAAAAAAATGTACAAAATGCAGAAGTAATTGTTTTTGACAATTTAGAGCCTGCTAAATACAATATCAGAGTCATTTTAGATGCTAATAAAAACGGCATATGGGACACTGGTAATTTTTTACAAGTACTGCAGCCGGAAAAAATCATATATTTCCCCGAACTTATTGAAGTACGCTCTAATTGGGAACTTAAACAGACCTTCACTTTAGAATAGCTTTATAAAAAATCAAAGCGATCTGCATCATTGAGAAAGCCTAATCTTTTTCGGATTTTTTGAATATGTGAATGATTTAAAACCGCATACAAAATGCTTTCTTTCTCTAATGAGTTTTCTTCTAAAATAGTATTTCCCAAAACATCATACACTCCAGAATGTCCATTGTACTCATATCCATTACCATCTAAACCTACACGATTAACACCAATACAATAGCTCATATTTTCAATAGCTCTTGCTTTTAATAATGTATCCCAGGCCTGTATTCTCTTTTTTGGCCAGCTTGCTACATATAATAATATATCGTAGGCTTCAGTATTTCTTGCCCACACCGGAAATCTAAGATCATAGCACACCTGTGGTTTGATTTTCCACCCTTTATACTCAATTATTACACGATCCTGTCCTGCCGTATACGTTTCTTCTTCTCTGGCTAAGGTAAAAAGTTGATGTTTATCATAATAATATAATCTGCCATGTTCTTCAACAAATATAAACCGGTTATAAAATTTGTTTTCTTCTCTAATCACTATACTACCACATACTGCACAATTTTTTTTTACCGCCATCTTTTTCATCCATTCTATCGTTTCTCCGTCCATACTTTCACAAACTTTTACCGCATTCATAGTAAACCCTGTGGTAAACATTTCTGGTAAAATAATTACATCTACTTCAGGGAAAATCGCATTTGTGTTTTCTTCAAAAACCGCTCGGTTTTGAACAGGATTCTCCCATGCGATATGAGATTGAATGAGTGCCAAATTCAATGTTTCTTTTATCATATCAAATTTTTATATTTCATATTCTTTTCTACCCAAGGTACTTATCAAAACAGACCCACTATTTCTATTTTTCATAAATTAGTTTGATTTCTTACAAATTTAAACATTTAATAAGGTCACTTTTTAATTTTATACTTACTACAAAACAAGCATTATTATTTAAGAAATACGAGACCCAAAAGATTTCCTAATACTAAGGTGCATCTAATTATATGTATTCTCGATAAACCCTCGGCATTTTTCCAGAAAATCCTTATTTTCGCAGACTTAATAGAAAGAACGATCCCATGAGCACTAAGTTTCCTGAATATAAAGGACTTGACCTGCCAAAAGTAGCAGATGACATACTTGATTTCTGGCAACAGCAGGATATTTTTGAAAAGAGTATCACAGAAAGAGAAGGTGCAACACCTTTTGTATTTTTTGAAGGACCTCCATCTGCTAATGGACTTCCTGGAATTCACCATGTAATGGCGCGAGCTATTAAGGATATTTTTTGTCGGTATAAAACTCAAAAAGGATTTCAGGTAAAAAGAAAAGCCGGATGGGATACTCATGGACTCCCTGTAGAATTAGGAGTAGAAAAAGAATTAGGAATTACTAAAGAGGATATCGGTACAAAAATTTCTGTAGAAGAGTATAATGAAGCCTGTAAAAAGGCGGTCATGCGTTATACAGATATCTGGAACGATCTAACTCAGAAAATAGGATATTGGGTCGACATGGAAGATCCATACGTCACCTACAAGCCAAAATACATGGAAACGGTATGGTGGTTATTAAAACAAATTTACGACAAAGGGTTATTATACAAAGGATATACCATACAGCCCTATTCTCCTAAGGCAGGAACTGGATTAAGTTCACACGAAGTAAATCAGCCTGGCGCGTATCAGGATGTTACGGATACAACTGTAGTGGCTCAGTTTAAAAGCCCTCTTACGACTAAAGATGAAACCAGAAACTCTGTAGAGAAAGCCTTTAAAATTTCTATTTCAGAAAAGTCTGGAGACGCTTATTTTCTTGCCTGGACGACTACCCCGTGGACGTTACCCTCTAATACAGCATTGACTGTAGGGCCAAAAATTGAGTATGTTTTAGTGAAGACTTTTAATCAATATACTTTTGAACCCACTCATGTAATTCTTGCTAAAAACTTAGTAGGAAAGCAATTTACAGGAAAGTTTGTCGAAGTAACACATGAAGATGCTATAAATGATTACAAACAAGGGGATAAAAAGATACCCTTTATTATTTTAGCAACATGTAAGGGTTCCGATCTCTTAGAAATACGATATGAGCAATTAATTGACTATGTTCAGCCTAATGACCATCCAGAAAATGCATTCAGAGTAATTGCTGGCGATTTTGTAACTACAGAAGATGGTACCGGTATTGTGCACACAGCTCCTACTTTTGGTGCAGATGATGCTATGGTTGCTAAACAGGCAAAACCCGAAGTACCACCAATGCTCGTTAAAGATGAAGATGATAATCTGGTTCCTCTGGTTGATCTGCAAGGTAAATTCACCAAACACGTAGGTGAATTTGCTGGTAAATATGTTAAAAATGAATACTATACTGATGGTAGTGCTCCTGAGAAATCAATAGATGTAGAAATTGCTATTAAATTAAAGACAGAAAATAAAGCCTTCAAGGTTGAAAAATATGTCCATAGCTATCCTCATTGTTGGCGTACCGATAAACCAGTACTCTATTATCCATTAGACTCTTGGTTTATAAAGGTAACTGATTTTAAGGATCGTATGCACGAACTTAATCTGGGAATTAATTGGAAACCAAAATCTACGGGTGAAGGGCGTTTTGGAAATTGGCTTGCTAATGCTAATGATTGGAACCTATCGCGTTCTCGTTTTTGGGGAATTCCATTGCCTATCTGGCGTACTGAAGATGGTAAAGAAGAAATCATGATCGGTTCTGTAAAAGAGCTCAAAGGTGAAATGGAAAAAGCAGTAGCTGCCGGAATTCTGGAAGCTGATATTTTTGCTGATTTTATCGTAGGTGATATGAGTGAAGAGAACTATGATCTAATTGATCTCCATAAAAATGTGGTAGATACAATAACCTTAGTTTCCCCATCAGGAAAACCAATGAAAAGAGAGAGCGACCTGATTGATGTCTGGTTTGACTCTGGATCTATGCCATATGCGCAATGGCATTATCCATTCGAGAATAAAGAAAAAGTTGAATCAGGAGAGAAAAAAGCTGATTTTATAGCAGAAGGAGTAGATCAAACTCGAGGTTGGTTCTATACCTTACACGCGATTGCTACTATGATTTTTGATGATGTTGCCTACAAAAATGTAGTTTCTAACGGACTTGTACTCGATAAGAATGGACAGAAAATGTCTAAACGTTTGGGCAACGCAGCAGATCCGTTTGATACATTAAAAGCCTATGGTCCTGATGCTACCAGATGGTACATGATCAGCAATGCTAATCCATGGGACAATCTAAAATTTGACATCGAAGGGATTGCAGAAGTGCGCCGTAAGTTTTTTGGAACATTGTATAACACCTATTCATTTTTTACGCTGTATGCAAATATTGATAGTTTCACATATGCAGAAGACAATATTCCGCTAGCAGAACGTCCAGAAATAGATAGATGGATTCTTAGCGAATTACATACACTGATTAAAAGTGTGGATGAATATTACAATGAGTATGAACCTACTAAGGCGACTCGGGCTATTTCTGATTTTGTACAGGAAAATTTAAGTAATTGGTTTGTTCGTCTAAGTAGAAGAAGATTCTGGAAAGGAGATTATCAAAAAGATAAAATATCAGCATATCAGACATTATATACTTGTATGTTAACGATTGCAAAATTAGGAGCTCCTGTAGCACCCTTTTTTATGGATCGTCTTTATAAAGATTTAGTATCTAATTCTGCAAAAAAATCATCAGAAAGTGTTCATTTAGCACTGTTTCCAGAATATGATTCCTCTTTTGTGGATAAGGCATTAGAGCATAAAATGCAGAAAGCACAAATTATATGTTCATTAGTACTTTCATTACGTCAAAAAGAGAAAATAAAAGTCAGGCAACCATTACAGCGAATTATGATACCAGTATTGAACGATACTGAAAAAACTGAAATTAATGATATTGCTGCTTTAATCAAATCTGAGGTAAACGTGAAGGAAATAGAGCTTATTGATGACGCATCTGGTATACTGGTTAAACAAATTAAGCCTAATTTTAAAAATTTAGGTCCACGTTTTGGAAAGGACATGAAACTGATAGCCAATAAGATACAATCTTTTGACCAAAATGTTATTAAAATTCTTGAACAAACTGGTAGTTTTGATATAGAAATTAATGATAAAATTATTACTTTAGGTACTGATGATGTAGAGATCAGCTCTCAAGATATTGAAGGTTGGTTAGTTGCTAATTCTGGTTCCCTGACTGTAGCCCTGGATATAACAATGACTCCTGAGCTCAAAAAAGAAGGTATCGCAAGAGAGCTTGTAAATAGAATTCAAAATATTCGTAAAGATAGTGGATTAGAGGTGACAGACCGCATCGGAATTATAATTGAGGAAAATGAAATTATACAAGAGGCAGTGGCAACTAATGAAGTTTATATTAAAAATGAAACTTTAACCGAAACCATCGATTTTGCAAAAAATATAATAAATGGAACGGAAATTGCGTTTGACGACATTGCAACACAGTTGATAATAAATAAACAATAAGAAAGTATGGCAGAAGATATAAAAGTAAGGTATAGCGATGCTGATTTAGCAAAATTCAAGGTAATCATCCTTGAGAAGATCGAGAAAGCTAATAAAGATTTAGAATTGCTACAAAGTGCTTATAAAAATGATGGAAACAATGGTACTGATGATACCTCTCCCACATTTAAAGCATTCGAAGAAGGAAGTGAAACCATGTCTAAAGAAGCAAATACACAACTTGCGATTAGACAGGAAAAATTTGTACGAGATTTAAAGAATGCCATGTTACGTATTGAGAATAAAACATACGGTGTATGTCGCGTAACTGGTAAACTTATTAATCCAGAACGATTGAAGTTAGTTCCGCATGCAACGCTTAGTATTGAAGCTAAGAATATGCAGAGCTAGCTAATTCTATCTAAACAAAAGAAAAATCGTTTCATTTTTAAATGAAACGATTTTTCTTTTTTGGGGTAATTTGTTTCTATATGGATAAATTAAATACTCTCTTCAGTTGGCAGATTTGGGTCTTTTAACTAATGTCCACACACTTAATTTAATCCCTGATCTATTAAAAATGAATGGCTATCTTATTATCGTCATAATAGTCAGAACAAAACTTTTTAAAAGCATCAGTGTTTTTTAACAACAATACTAATATATAAATAAAAAAGATTAAATGCAAATAAATTCGATGAAATACACAAATTAATGTAAAATCAGTATATATACTCTTATTTGTCTGAATCAAGGTAGTAAAATGATCACTTGATTTTAATAAAGTATCTAAAAACAGTCCTATTAAGAAAACATAAAATTAAGCACATACGTACCTACCTGTGTGTTTACTATTTTTATAATTGAGTTTTTTATCTTAAAATTCATTTTAATTAGGTAGTTAAACAAAAGAAAATCGTTTCATTAAAATGAAACGATTTTCTTTTTTTGGGGCAATTCCTTTCTGGTTGGGCAAATTGAGTACTCTCTTCAGTTGGCAGATTTGGGTCTTTTAACTAATGTCCACACACTTAATTTAATCCCTGATCCATTAAAAATTAATGCTTATCTTATTATCGTCATAATAGTCAGAACAAAACTTTTTAAATACATCAATGTCTTTTAACAACAATACTAATATATAAATAATAAAGATTAAATGCAAATAAATTCGATGAAATACACAAATTTGTATAAATCTATCATAATATGTTCTAATGAAACAATTTTTTCTAGCAATACTATTATCGCTACATTCTTTTCTAATATGTGCTCAGGTCACAGTAGATAAAAGTATGGATGCAACAGGCATCAAAGATGCTTTTATCATTCTTGATCATACCTTCGAGTTAGACATTACAAATACCTCAGAAAACAGAATTATCATAAACTCTGTTGCTGAAGGAGAACATCAAAATAGGATATTAATAAAGGCTCATAGAGATAACAATTCTATACACATTGTAGATGATCTACAACCGTTTTCTACAAACTACAATGATAAGCTGGATGCTCATAAAGTTATTGCATCCAAAATGAAAATAGAAATACCCGCACATATTACTGTACATGTCCAATCCAGCATTGCTAATGTCAATATACAAGCCAGGTTTAAAAATCTTTTAATTGCATTAACATCTGGGAATTGTATGCTTAATTCTTTTATCGGCAATGCTACTATTAATAGTACCAAAGGAGCTATTACCCTATTTACAAAAAATGCTACTGTTTCTGCTTATTCTAAATCTGGAAATGTTACCTCAGAAAAAATATCCGGAATATATGAGATTGATTTAAAATCTAATAGTGGTGCCATACACGTTTATAAAATAAAAGAGTTTTAGAATACGTATTCAGTTAAAAGGAAACGCTGATAATTATTTATTTTTACAACATTAAAAAATCAGTGTATCCTAAGGTCAAAGATAAAAACACCTGATTTTATACACTATCAGTAGGACTTTTATGTTCTCAATCCGTTATTGAATCCTGTTAATTTTAATCAACTTATCTTTAAAACAGTAAAAAAAGTATTTTCAACGTAAGTTTCTCACCAATAAAATACTATTTTTGTCCGTCATAATTAGAAATGATAGAATATTGTAAATAAACTGTATGTCTTTAAAGAAATCTATTTTAGTTATAATCTTAGTACTGTTAATAGATCAGATTTCTAAAATTTATATTAAAACTCATTTTAGCTTACACCAAGAGGTGTCAGTATTTAGCTGGTTTCGTATCATATTTGTAGAAAATAAAGGAATGGCGTGGGGGTTTGAGCTTCCCGGTAGCTATGGTAAATTAATACTTACCTTATTTAGATTAATAGCTATTTCTGGTATCGGATATTGGCTGTATGACTCAGTTAGAAAAAATAGCGCCTGGATACTTACTTTTTGTATTGCCCTCATTTTTGCAGGAGCTTTTGGCAATATTATAGACTCTATGCTATATGGTATTATTTTTAATGAAAGTACATTTACACAAGTTGCCCAATTTATGCCAGAGGGTGGCGGTTATGAAAGTATATTCTATGGTAAGGTAGTGGATATGATTCAATTTCGATTTTATGATGATATCTTACCAGATTGGATTCCTTTCTGGGGTGGAGAACATTTTTCTTTCTTTGATCCTGTATTTAATATCGCTGACTCTGCTATTAGTATTGGTGTATTTTTATTACTTATTTTTAATAAAAGAGCCTTTCCAAAGAAAGCAGCAGCATAACAGAATAAATCATTAGATGTTAGACACTTTCACAGTTTCTTAAACGTATACACTTTTGATGGCGTAGCACAATAATCTAATCCAACATCTCTAGGTATCATCTCTGTTATTTCTTGTTCAGGTTCAAAAAAAGATAACCCTATCTTTATGGTATCCGGTTTACATTTAGCTAAAAAAGTATCATAGAACCCTTTTCCATAACCGACACGATTTCCTTTTTTATCAAATGCTAATAAGGGAATAAAGACCACTTCAATACTTTCGTCTGCTATTGGAACACCTTGTGTAGGCTCAGGAATTCCCCATTTATTAAGCACAAGTGTTGTATTATCGGTTAGCAAAAAATGTGTCATTTTATTTTCTTCAAAATCACTTCTTGACACCACAATATTTTTATCCTTACCCTGTAGAATATGTAAAATAAACTCTGTATTGATTTCTTTCTGTTTTTGAATGGGTAAAAAAATATGATAAAATGAATATTTCCAAATTGGTAACTGCAGTAGATTATTTGCAATATCAACACTTCCGTCTTCAATCTCAGTGTCTGTAAGTTTTGATCTTAACATCTTATATCTAACACGTACATCCTTCTTGCTTATACTACCCATTATCAATCATTGTCGAAATATGAAAAATCGCATCTCCTTGATACGTAATCGGTGCTTCATTAACATTAATAATATAGCCGTCATTAGGTGCTTTGACTACATATCTCATTTTTCCATAGGGATCTGTTATGGTAGCAAGGCTTTCTCCTTTTAATACGTGTTGCCCACATATAACCTTAGGATGTAATAACCCACTAAATTTAGCACGTATCCATGTGGTTTTCTTTATAAGTATCGTACTTCTTTCTATTAAAGGTAAGGTAAAAGAAGTATCTAACATTTCTAAATGCTGTAATACACGCATAGAACCCAGAACTCCTTCTCTTGCGATATCTTTATTACTATTCTGTGATTTACCTCCTTCAAACAATAAAATTTTAATTCCTTTTTTAGCACAAGTAGCTCTATAAGAACCACTCAACTCTTTAGAAATCATTGTAAAAGGAGCATTAAAAATAGATGCTAGCTCCAATAGTGATGAATCTTTACCATCTACTCTGATATGTGGGGCATTAAATCTACTACCACCACCTGTATGAAAATCCAAACAAAAGTCTGCTACAGGAAGTATTTCATTGACAAATTGATAGGCAAAACGACTTGCCAAAGATCCGTTTTTAGTCCCTGGAAAAACCCTGTTCAAATCCCTGCCATCCGGAAAAAAACGATCCATCATTAAAAACCCAAAGACATTGAGTATAGGAATACATATAATTGTGCCTCTTGCTGGTTTATTAATTTTTTTAGCAATGATCTGGCGAACTACCTCTACTCCATTTATTTCGTCTCCATGAATCCCCCCGGTTATTAAAACGGTTGGTCCAGGATTTTTTGACCTTTCTATAATTATTGGAATTTCTACTTTGGTTGAAGTATATAGGTCAGCAATATTAAAATTAATAGTTTTACTGGTATTCATCTGGATTTCTTCTCCCAGAATTTTCAATACATTTGTTTCTTTACTATCTACCATATAAATTTCTAGACACTTCTCTCGATAAAACGAATAATACTTTTTGCAATATCTTTTCCTGTAGCGAGTTCTATACCTTCTAATCCAGGAGAAGAATTCACTTCAAGAATTAACGGTCCTCGCTCACTCTGCAACATATCTACTCCTGCAACCCCTAATTTTAAAGCTTTTACTGCTTTTATAGCAGCATTTTCTTCTTCATCACTTAAATCAATCAGCTGAGCACTACCACCTCTATGCAAATTAGATCTAAATTCACCTTCTTTACCCTGTCTTTTCATAGCACCTACTACTTGTCCATCTACTACCAATGCACGTAAATCCGCACCTTTTGCTTCTTTTATAAACTCTTGTACAATAACTCGTGCTTGTAAGCCATTAAATGCTTCTAATACTGATTCTGCTGCAGTTTTTGTCTCTGCTAATACAACTCCTAATCCTTGAGTCCCTTCTAATAATTTGATAATTAAAGGAGCTCCTCCTACGTGCGAGATTACTTCTGAAACGTCTTTAGAATAGTTAGTAAAAACTGTTTTAGGAAGTCCTAAACGGGCTTTTGATAATATTTGAAGGCTTCTTAATTTATCTCTGGACTCTACCAATGCCTGAGAAGATACAGTAGTAAAGACATTCATCATTTCGAATTGTCGCACTACAGCTGTACCATAAAATGTTATAGAGGATCCAATTCTGGGAATCACAGCATCTACGTGTTCTAATTTTTTGCCCTTATAATAAATCTCGGGATTTTTCTTTTCAATAACAATATCGCAACCCAAAGGATCTATGACCTGTACATTATGTTTTCTTTTCAATGCTGCCTGAACAAGAGAATTAGTAGAATACAAACTAGAACTACGAGATAAAATTTTAATATTCATTAGGATTTTAAATTATATGACTGATCTTCTAATTGTGTATCTACCAGAAATTTACCGCTTAAAAATTTACGACCAATAAGAACTGGAAATCGCATATCATCACGAGAAGATAAGGTAAGTGTTATAGGGTTTGTTTTATTAAATAGTGTGATTTTAGTTTTGATAGCATACCGTATCTCAACCTTTCCATTACTACTTTTTACTGCAGTAATATCGTAATTCTTAAAAGTAAATTTTTTTCCATTATACTCTGGATGAGTAGGGTCTAGAAAACGACACTCGAGCAGTTCTCCCACTTCTTTAATTTCTTTACAATGGATAGAGGATGTGTAAGCACCGGTATCAACCTTTACGTCAATATCTTTTAGTTCAAAAAGCGGAAAATCCACTTTATCGGTTCTACCTATGATTTTCTTTTGATTTTCCAAAAAAATAAATTAAAAGAGATAAGATACGAATGTAATAAAAAAGACATTGTTATCAATGTAATTGCCGTTTTTAATCGTTAAAATTCCTCTATTTTTTTAACATAATTAAACCTAATATGTTTGCATAATAATTAAGGTAATGCACTAAATTTACACTTAGTTTATGCAAAACCCTTCATTAGACATACAAGTTAGAACATTACCCACAAGTCCAGGCGTATACCAATATTATGATAAGGAGGACAGGTTATTATACATAGGCAAGGCAAAGAACCTAAAAAAAAGGGTTAATTCTTACTTTACAAAAAGCCACGACAATAATAGAACCAGAGTTCTGGTAAAAAAAATCCGAACAATTAAACATATTGTGGTGGAGTCAGAAACAGATGCACTTTTATTAGAAAATAATCTGATTAAAAAGCATCAGCCTCGTTTTAATGTCATGCTTAAGGATGACAAAACATATCCTTGGATTTGTATAAAGAAAGAAAGGTTTCCCAGAGTATTCCCCACTCGAAATTTAATCAAAGATGGCTCTGAATATTTTGGTCCATATACTAATTTTAAGACCGTTCATACCCTTTTAGATTTAATTAAAGGACTATATCAATTAAGAACCTGTAATTACGATTTATCTAAAGAAAAAATAGATAACGGAAAGTATAAAGTATGCCTGGAGTATCATTTAGGGAATTGTAAAGGAGGATGTGAAGGGCTTCAAGAGGAGCAGGAATATCGTGAAAACATAGAAGCCATTCGTGAGCTTGTTAAAGGAAATTTTAAAGATTCGTTGCAACGATTCAGAAAACAAATGATGGATCATGCAGCAAAGATGGAATTTGAAGACGCACAAAGAATTAAAGAGAAAATAAAAGTACTAGAGAACTATCAAGCAAAATCTACTATTGTTAATCCAAAGATTAGCAATGTAGATGTGTTTTCTATTATTTCTGACGAATCATATGGATATGTTAATTTTCTTCAACTTTCTTATGGATCTATTATTCGTTCTCATACCACAGAAATTAAAAAAAAGCTAGGAGAAACAGATAAAGAATTACTAGAATTAGCAATTGTAGAATTAAGACAACGATTTGGTTCTTCATCTAAAGAGATATTTGTACCTATCTCTGTAGATGTAGGTGAAAAGCTAAAAATAACAATCCCACAGTTGGGAGATAAAAAGAAGATTGTAGACTTATCTGTCCGTAATGCGAAATACTATCGTCAGGAGCGTTTTAAACAAATAAAAATAATAGATCCGGATCGACATGTAAAGCGTTTGATGGCTCAAATGAAAAAAGACTTGCGGTTACCAGAAGAACCAAGACATATTGAATGTTTTGACAATTCTAATATTCAGGGGACGAATCCCGTTGCTGCCTGTGTAGTTTTTAAAAACGGTAAACCCAGTAAAAAAGAATATAGAAAATTCAATATTAAAACAGTAGAAGGCGCCAATGATTTTGCTTCTATGGAAGAGGTTGTCTACAGACGGTATAAAAGATTAGTGGAAGAAGAAGAACCACTTCCACAATTAGTGATTGTAGATGGAGGTAAAGGGCAATTATCATCTGGTCTAAAAGCATTAGAAGATCTGGGCCTGAGAGGAAAAATCACTATTATTGGGATTGCAAAAAGACTAGAAGAAATCTACTACCCTGGAGATTCCATCCCATTATACCTGGATAAAAAATCAGAATCTTTAAAAATAATTCAACATCTCAGAAACGAAGCACATCGATTCGGTATCACTTTTCATAGACAAAAAAGAAGTAAAGCAGCATTAGAAACAGAATTAGATGATATCCCGGGTATTGGACAAAAAACCATCGTAGAACTATTAACGCATTTTAGATCTGTGAAAAGGATAGGTGAAGCTTCTAAAAAAGAACTAACAGAAGTAATTGGCAACTCGCGTGCAACCAAAGTATATAATTATTATCTTTCTAAAAAAGAGTAAATATTCATATGTTCAATACAATATGCAACATACGTAACTTTGCAATTTTAATCTATATACTTCTTGTATGCCCTAATCTATATGCTCAGGAAATATCTTCAAGCAGAAAAGTTGATAGTGTAACAACAGGAGAAGATATAAAAGTAGGTTTAGTATTAAGTGGTGGTGGAGCCAAAGGGCTTGCCCATATAGGTGCTTTAAAAATAATAGAAAAAGCTGGTATCCGTATTGATTATATCGGAGGCACTAGTATGGGAGCCATTATCGGATCGCTGTATGCCTCGGGATATACCGCAGCAGAATTAGATACGCTAGTCCGAAATATTGATTTTAATAATTTAATTCAGGATGACTTACCCCGTAGTGCAAAGACTTTTTACGAACGGGAGGATTCAGAAAAATATGCGCTTAGTTTACCTTTTGACGACTTTAAAATCGGATTACCTCAGGGATTATCCAAAGGACAAAATTTTTATAATGAGTTTTCGAGAATGACCTCTCATGTAAACCATATCCGTGATTTTAAAAAACTTCCTATTCCTTTTTTTTGTATATCTACAAATATTGAAACTGGAGAGCAGATTTTGTTAGACAAAGGATATCTACCTGATGCAGTGTCTGCAAGTGCCGCTTTACCTTCTATTTTTACACCTGTAGAATTAAAAGGTATTTTAATGACTGATGGTGGTGTGGCTAATAATTACCCTATTCAAGAAATAAAAGATCGAGGTGCAGAAATTGTGATAGGAATTGATGTACAAGATAGTTTGATGCCTAGAGATCAATTAAATTCTGCAACCAATATTATGTTACAGATCAGTAATTTTAGGACAATAAATTCGATGAAAACCAAAATACCAGAAACTGACATATATATTAAGCCAGAAATAGGTAAATTTTCAGTGATCTCTTTTGATGATGCTGATGAAATCATAGCAAATGGTAAAAAGGCTGCGTTCCTAAATTATAAAGAATTAAGAACCATCGCATCACTTCAAAAAAAATCCATCCCTACAGTTAGCGTTCCTGAACTCTCGGATTCTTTACAAATAAATAATGTAGTTGTCATGGGAAACAAAAGGTATACCAGAGCATATATAAATGGGAAGTTAAAACTAAAAATACCTAAAAAAACAACCTATAAGAAGTTATATGAAGGAATTAACAACCTATCAGCTACAGGAAATTTTGATAGAGTGAGTCATCGTTTAGTCAATCAAAAACAAGGTAAAACTTTACTTATAAACGTAAAAGAATCTCAAAACACTACATTACTCCGTTTTGCACTGCATTATGATGATTTATATAAAACTGCTGCTTTAGTTAATTTCACCAAAAAAAGCCTTCTTTTTAATAACGATGTTTTATCGCTTGATATCGGCCTGGGTGATAACCTAAGATATAATCTAGACTACTATATAGATAAAGGTTTTTACTGGAGTATTGGGTTAAAAAATAGTTATAATCGGTTTAGCAGGAATATTTCTTATGATCTAGTAAAAGAAGATTTTAGATTGCCTGATATTGAAGTAAATCAAATTAATCTTGACTATTTAGATTTTAAAACTCAATTTTATGTGGAAACTCTGTTAAATCAGACCTTTTCATTAGGCATTGGGGCAGAATACAGACGGTTTAGACTTATTTCTAAAACCATAGGAGAAGATGAAGATCAGTTACCAAGAATTGTTTTTGATAATAGTAATTATTGGAGTGGCTATTCTTATTTAAAATTTGATAGCTATGACAATAAATATTTTCCTTCATCGGGATTTTTATTTGATTCAGAGATTAATTTTTATGCATTTAACACGAATCCGAATAGCGAGAATAGTGATTTTACTATTGCAAAAGCAAATTTTGGGTATGCCACTACACTATTCAAAAATGCGACCCTAAATCTGAACTTAGGTGCCGGTGCAAGAATTGGAGAAGAAAGTTTCAGAAGTCTTAATTTTTTTGTTGGTGGTTATGGCGCAAAAACAATTAATAATAACATTCCATTTTATGGATACGATTTTTTAAATATTGTAGGAGATAGCTTCACTAAAGCTGCGCTTACCTTTGATTATGAAATCTTTCAAAATAACCATATCAACCTTGCTGCAAACTATGCTAATGTGGGGAATCAAATTTTTGATACCGGTGTCTGGATACAAGCACCAGAATACTCCGGGTATGCCTTAGGATATGGTCTTGAAACTTTTCTTGGACCGTTACAAGTAAAATACTCCTATTCTCCTGAGATTAAAGAAAGTGAATTATTTTTTAGTCTTGGGTTTTGGTTTTAACTCTATTTTCAAAAGCTATTGATTAAATGCAATTAATTTCACCCTATACATTGACAATCAAATAGGAATACGTTAACATAACTTGTTATAAAAAATTCCGATATTTGTGATATTATGAGTTTATTTTGGCAAAATTTACTATTACAACTTCATTATCTTATGAAACGCAACCCTGAATAGACGGTAGCGAAACGCATACATTTACTTTTTTACTGCATTATTTCATATTTAATCTCACTTTATTATGCCTTTTTATCATTCACTAGGTTCTATCCCTCCTAAACGTCACACTATCTTTAGAAAACCAGACGAAAGTCTATACTATGAACAAGTATTCGGGACTATTGGATTTGATGGAATGTCTACCATTTTATATCATCACCACAGACCTACACAAGTAAAAGAAATTAAAGAAAGCTATACGGTTGCTCCAGAAATTGCAATTAAAAATAATATTAAATCCTACCGGTTACACGGATTTAAAATAGCACCTGAAAAGGACTATCTACAGAGCAGAAAAATTATACTAACTAATAGCGATGTTCATATTGTTCTATCCGCTCCACAAGAGTCCACTTCCGAGTATTTTTATAAAAACACAGATTCAGATGAATTAATTTTTATTCATAGGGGTACCGGAAAATTCAGAAGTCATCTAGGAAATCTGGATTTCAAATATGGAGATTATATATTGGTCCCAAGAGGAACTATCTACAAACTTGATTTTGACACTACAGATAATCGTTTATTCATTGTAGAATCCCGACGCCCTATATATACGCCTAAGAGCTATAGAAATTGGTTTGGTCAACTGCTGGAGCACGCTCCATTTTGTGAACGCGATTTAAGAGCTCCTTCTGAGTTGGAATCTCACGATGAAAAAGGTGATTTTTTAATTAAAGTAAAAAAGCAAGATGAAATTTTTGATATGATCTATGCTACCCATCCATTTGATGTGGTAGGATATGACGGTTATAATTTTCCGTATGCTTTCTCAATACACAATTTTGAACCTATCACAGGCAGAATACATCAACCACCACCAGTACATCAAACATTTGAAACCGATGCTTTTGTAGTGTGTTCCTTTGTTCCCAGATTATATGATTATCACCCGGATAGTATTCCGGCTCCGTATAATCATAGCAATATAGATAGTGACGAAGTTTTATATTATGTAGATGGAGATTTTATGAGTAGAAATGATATTGATGCTGGTCACATATCACTTCATCCTGCAGGAATTCCACACGGACCACATCCGGGGGCGGTAGAAAGAAGTATTGGCAAGACCAAAACCGATGAATTAGCGGTTATGGTAGACACTTTTAAACCTTTAATGGTCACTAAACAAGCAATGACTATAGCAGATGAAGAGTATCATAAATCATGGCTAGAATAATGAATGAGTGTATACTAAAAGTAACTTTTAACAAAAAGACGCATCATGTTACAGTATAGAAAAGACATAACTGCACATCTTAGAGCAATGTGGTAAGTATAATGATAAGGTAGTAAATTAGAATAAACGTATTAGTTTACGAAAATTAGTTACCATATAGACTGGTTAATTTTATAAACCTAATAGATCTTTTCATTAATATAGAATCCTAAGATTATTTTTTTCATTATTAAAACAAAACACTATGTCTGAAAATATAACACCACAAAACTTAGAAAAAATAATTCCTCAAGCAGAAGATTTTCTACCTCTTTTAGGAACCGATTACATAGAATTATATGTAGGTAATGCTAAACAAGCAGCCTATTATTACCAAAACGCCTGGGGCTTCCAGCCGATTGCCTATGCAGGATTAGAGACTGGTAGCAAAGATCGGGTATCTTATGTATTACAACAAGATAAAATACGATTGGTGCTTACCTCACCTTTGCATCCGGATGGAGATATCAATAAACATATCAATGCGCATGGAGATGGAGTAAAAGTAGTTGCTTTATGGGTGGACGATGCTACAAAAAGCTATGAGGAAACGGTAAAACGTGGAGCCAAATCATATATGAAACCTACTACAGAAGAAGATCAAAATGGTTCCGTGACATTATCAGGAATTCATACATATGGAGAAACAGTCCATATTTTTGTGGAAAGAAAAAACTACAACGGAGCTTTCTTACCAGGATATAAAATAGTAAACAAACCTTTTAAAACCGAAACTACAGGACTCAAATACATAGATCATATGGTAGGTAATGTAGGTTGGAACGAAATGAACAAATGGTGTGAGTTCTATGCAAAGGTAATGGGCTTTGCACAACTTGTATCTTTTGATGATAAAGATATTTCTACAGACTACACCGCGTTAATGAGTAAAGTGATGAGTAATGGAAATGGACGAATCAAATTTCCAATTAATGAGCCTGCAGAAGGAAGAAAAAAATCGCAAATAGAGGAATATATCGATTTTTATAATGGAGCTGGGGTGCAACATATGGCACTGGCTACTGATAATATTATAGAAACCGTGACTGCACTTCAAAACCGGGGTGTGGAATTTTTAACGGTACCAGCCTCTTATTACGATACTGTGCTGGATAGAGTGGGAGAAATAGATGAAGATTTACAACCGCTAAAAGAATTAGGGATTCTTATCGATAGAGATGATGAGGGCTATTTGTTACAAATTTTCACCAAACCAGTTCTTGATCGTCCTACAATGTTTTTTGAAATTATACAGCGAAAAGGAGCACAATCATTTGGAAAAGGTAATTTTAAGGCACTTTTTGAAGCCATTGAGAGAGAACAGGAAGAAAGAGGTACTTTATAAAAGGTAAAAGATGTACTTAATTTTTGCACTATTCTGATTATATACGTTAATATGTTGTAATTATTGAGGAATTATCTATTTTAACATAAAAATTTGTTAAAAATCATAATAAAAAAACGTTTTCGTATGATAATTATGCAAAAAATGTTGAGATTTGCATGTATAAGCGGAGTGGTTACTGCTTATATCTAAAACGATAATTATTCTCATAATTTAAGTTTTTAGTTGGTTAATAAAAGTAAAAGAGAGCTGTGGTGGCTCTCTTTTTTTTTAAGTCACGCATACATTTTTATCTCAATATATTAAATAGTATTTTTGGAATGGAAATTGCCAATACTTAATTGATTCTATATTCGTTACGTATAACAACACCCTGAACTATTATGAAAAATACTATTCTTTTCCTTTTGTTAGTAATTACTAGCACAGCCATAGCACAAGAAAACCATAAATCTTTTGACAGTGGTGAATGGTTCAAGTTTAGAATTCATTATGGATTATTTACTGCAAGTTATGCTACTCTAGAAGTTAAGGATGAAGTCCTAAACGGCAAACCTGTATATCATATTAAAGGATTTGGGGAATCCTCAGGATTTTTAAGTGTGTTTTTTAAAGTAGAGGATTACTATGAGACTTACATTGACAAAAATGAAGTAAAGCCTTATAAATTTATTAGAAAGATTAATGAAGGGGGACATACAAAAAACACAGAAATTAATTTTGATTATGAAAAAAATGAAGCGTTAGTTATAGATAAAAAGCGGAGCACTCAGAAAACATATCCTATCAAGGCTAACGTTCAGGATATGATGTCCTCTTTTTATTACCTAAGAAATAATATTGACGTATCTTCGCTCAAGAAAGGCGATGAGACATATGTTAATATGTTTTTTGACAATGAAAACTTCCTGTTTAAATTACGCTATTTAGGTAAAGAGGTTATTAACTCAGAAGTAGGCAAAATTCGTTGTTTAAAATTTCGCCCTATCGTGCAAGCAGACAGAGTATTTAAAGAAGAAGAAAGCCTGACTGTATGGGTAAGCGATGATGATAATCGCATGCCTGTAAAAATTAAAGCCGATATTCTTGTTGGTTCTATACAAGCAGATTTGGAGGCTTTTAAAGGTCTTAAATACCCCTTTAAAATTGTAGTTGATTAATGGACAAATCCATCAAACCCGAAATTGCTGAAAAAATAAAGCAATTAGAAAAAAAATTCAAGAATTCAGGACAGGATTTGGGATCCTATCTAGATGGTTTATTACACGACCGTTACCTTACCTATTGGGATTATATCCATCTGGATACCTTATTGAGTTTACAGATTCCCAGAACCCACTTTCCTGATGAAGAAATTTTTATTACTTATCATCAGATTACAGAATTATACTTTAAACTTATCATCCACGAGCAAAAGCAAATTATCGATGATAAATTACAAAATGCCGAATTTTTTACAGGCAAATTAGACCGGATCAATCGCTATTTTAGAGTATTGATCAACTCCTTTGATGTCATGATCAAAGGAATGGATAAAGAGCAATTTCTTAAATACAGAATGTCTTTACTTCCTGCCAGCGGATTTCAATCCGTACAATTCAGAATGATTGAAATTTATTCTACACCATTAGTCCATTTAGTGGATAGTAAAAAGCGATCTCAATTTTCAGAGCAAGATCTTTTAGAAGACATCTATGAGCATTTATACTGGAAATCCGGAGCAACAGATCTTGAAACCGGAGAAAAAACATTAACGCTTAAGCAGTTTGAATATCGCTATACCCCTAGAATGATGCGAATTGCTAATCAGGTAAAACAGAGTACTATTTATCATAAATATCTTGATCTACCAGAAAAAGAGCGAAATAATGCACAGCTTATTAAAGCATTACGTACTTTTGACAGTAATGTGAATATTAATTGGTTATTAATGCATATGGGTGCTGCCTACAGATATCTTAAAAAAGATAAAGGACAGGTATTGGCAACTGGAGGAACCAATTGGAAAAGTTTTTTACCTCCTAGTTTTCAGAGCATACAATTTTTTCCTAATCTTTGGAGTGCAGAAGAAAAAGAGAATTGGGGACAGCAATGGGTTACTCATTTATTTAATACCGCAAAATAGAGTCAGTTGAAGAAGATATTTTATATGCTACTCATATCAGTAGTATTGACTTCGTGTCAGCAAGAAAAGGAACAAGCAAAAAATACGGAACCAGCAGTAGCAGAACAAGAAACTCCTCCTCCGATTATTAAAGAATTCGGATACGATCTTACTAATTTTACCGTGGTGAGAGATACTGTTCGCGCTGGAGATAGCTTCGGAGCTATTCTGGATAGCCACGGAATTGCCAGAGCCAAAGTTTTCGAAATTTCGAATAAAATCAAAGACACTTTTAACGTGGCCAGAATTATGGCAGGCAAGCCATATACACTGCTCAAGTCTAAAGATACTACAGAAAAAGCGCAGGTATTTGTATACCAACAAAACCAGATAGAATACACCGTAGTAGATTTTAGAGATAGTATCACCGCTACAAAAAGAACAAAACCTGTAAAAATTGTAGAGAAAATAGCAGTAGGCACCATACAAAGCAATCTATCTCAAACTTTTGATGATATGAATCTTAGTTTTCTTGTCGCTTATAAAATGGCAGACATCTATGCCTGGACTATTGATTTTACCAGACTTCAGGCAGGTGACCAATTTAAAGTGATCTACACAGAAAAATTTATTAATGATACAATTCCTGCCGGAATTGGAGAAATAAAAGCTTCTTATTTTGAGCATCGCAGCAAACCGCTCTATGCTTTTCAGTTTGAGGATGACACTATTAATAACTCCTCAGATTATTTTGATCACGAAGCAAACAATTTACGACGTGCGTTTTTAACAGCACCTGTACAGTTCAGCAGAATCTCTTCCAGATATAACCTTAAAAGAAGGATAAAATATTATGGTAATAAAATCAGACCACATCGGGGTACTGATTTTGCTGCACCTATAGGAACCCCTATTCTCGCAACAGCAGACGGCACTGTTACTAAATCAGAACGAAGAGGAGGAAATGGGAAATATGTAAAAATAAGACATAATGCTACCTATGACACCCAGTATTTACACATGAGTAAACAGGCGGTAAAAGTAGGAGAATATGTAAGACAAGGCGATGTCATCGGCTATATCGGTATGACAGGTAATACAGGTGGACCTCATGTATGTTACCGATTTTGGAAAAATGGTAAAGAAGTAGATCCCTTTAAAGAAGACTTACCATCATCTAAACCTTTATCAGAAGAAATGCAACCTGCTTTTTTCGAACATATCAATCCCTTAAAAACCAAATTAGACTCCACACTTTTTGAACCGGAGCCAGAAGAGGAACCAGAAATATTATAATCATATGGCATTACCAACTATCAACCCTACGACCACAAAAGCCTGGAAAGCATTACAAGCACATTACCAAAATATAAAAGACACACATCTCAAAGATTTGTTTGCAGAATCTCCAGAACGTGCAGCTACATTCTCTGTAGCATGGAAAGATTTTTATGTTGATTATTCTAAAAACAGAATAGATGAAACCACCAAACGCCTGTTAATAGATCTCGCCAAAGAAGTAAAACTAGAGGAAGCCATTAAAAGTTATTTTGAAGGAGATATCATCAATAAAACCGAAGAAAGAGCTGTTTTACACACTGCATTAAGAGCGCCTTCCAGCCATCATATCCAGATTGATGGAACTAATGTTATACCAGAGGTTACTGAAGTAAAGAAAAAAATAAGTGGGTTTTGTGACACTGTAATTGATGGAACACTAAAAGGTCATACTGGTAAACCATTTACTGATATTGTCAATATTGGTATTGGAGGATCAGATCTGGGACCTGCTATGATTACAGAATCATTAGCATACTACAAAAATCACCTACACGTACATTATATATCTAATGTAGATGGAGATCATGTGCATCAAAGTTTAAAAGCGTTAAACCCAGAAACCACCTTGTTTGTAATTGTTTCTAAGACATTTACCACACAAGAAACACTTTCTAATGCAACCACTGCAAGAAGCTGGTTTATAGAACAAGCTTCAGCAGAAGCTGTAAGCAAACATTTTGTAGCCGTTTCCAGTAACATCCCTAATGTCACAAAATTTGGGATTGCAGAAAATAATATTTTTCCATTGTGGGATTGGGTAGGAGGTCGATTCTCCTTATGGAGTGCTGTAGGATTATCCATCAGTCTTTCTATAGGTTATACAAACTTTGAGGCCTTATTAGAAGGAGCTCACGACATGGATGATCATTTTAGAGCCACTAGCTTTGAGGACAATATCCCGGTGATCCTGGGATTACTTAGCGTTTGGTATAATAACTTTTTTGAAGCAGAGAGTGAAGCTATCATCCCATACTCTCAATACTTACATAGATTACCGGCTTATCTTCAGCAAGGAATTATGGAAAGTAATGGTAAAAGTGTAGATCGTATTGGTAATCCTGTTGATTATCAAACAGGAACTATTATCTGGGGAGAACCCGGCACTAATGCACAACACGCATTTTTTCAACTCATTCATCAGGGTACTAAATTAATTCCTGCTGAGTTTATAGGTTTTAAACACTCTCTATTTAATGACAAAGATCACCATGACAAGTTAATGGCTAATTTCTTTGCTCAGACAGAAGCTTTAATGAATGGAAAAACCGAAGCAGAAGTCACACAAGATTTAAAATCCAAAAACCTTTCAGAAGAAAAATTACGCGAATTAATACCTTTTAAAATATTTACTGGCAATAAACCAACGACTACTCTTCTGATAGACAAATTAACCCCAAAGAGTCTGGGAGCATTAATCTCCATGTATGAGCAACGTATTTTTGTTCAGGGTGTCATTTGGAACATTTTTAGTTACGATCAATGGGGAGTAGAATTAGGTAAGCAATTAGCTACAAATATTCTGTCAGAAATCAATAATACGCAGATTTCTGAGCATGATTCATCAACAAAAACATTGTTAAAAAGATACCTAAGTTAAAAAATTAACAATTGTCTATCTCTTAATTATTTATAAATAGCTTTAAATGAGTTTATTATGCCATTACGGTTTATCCACAATTTGTGGAAATCTTCTTGATAATTCTTAACATTAAGATAACATTTTCTGTGTAAAGATTTGTTCTTTTGCATCAAACAATTAACTCAATTAGCTATAATGAAAAAGATTACACTTTTATTTGTTGTATTCCTTTTTGCAGCGGCTTCAATCGGCTACGCACAGGGGACAGTAACGGGAACAATTTATGATGCTTCTACTAACGGACCACTTCCGGGAGCAAACATTGTAGAATTAGGAACCAGCAATGGAGCTTCTTCTGATTTTGATGGAAAATTCTCAATCAAAACTAATAATGCTACAGGAAAAATTAATATTACCTATGTGGGTTTTGGTTCTAGAAATATTGCATTCGATGTTACTAATGGAGATCAGGATTTAGGAATTATTAATTTATCGCTTGATAATTCTCTGGAAGAAATTATTATTGTAGGAACAGGAATTGTTGATTTAGCAGAAGACAGAAAAACACCAATTGCTGTATCTACCATAAAAGGAGAAGATATTCAGTTAAAAGCAGCTGGAAATGTTGAATTTACAGAAACTATGAAGAATACACCTTCTGTTTATGTTGCCAATCAAGCCGGTGGTTTTGGTGATAGTCAGGTTTTCTTAAGAGGTTTTGATGATACTAACACAGCATATTTATTAAATGGGCAACCTATTAATAGCCCTGAAGATGGTAGAGTTTTCTGGTCCAATTGGGCTGGGATGTCTGATGTTGCTAACGCAGTTCAGATACAGCGTGGATTAGGGTCTTCTAAACTGGCGATTTCATCTGTTGGGGGTACTGTAAATATTATATCTAAAACTACCGATCAAAAACAAGGTGGTTATTTAAGATTATTAGGTGGTAATGATAGCTATTTTAAGAGTACAGCAAGTTACAATTCTGGACTTAACGATAAAGGTTGGGCATTTTCAGTTTTAGTAGATCATTGGCAAGCACATAGAAAATACGCTATAGGCACAGAAGGTCAAGGACAAAACTACTTGTTTTCCGTTGGGTATAAACCTAATGATAGAAACACCTTCAACTTTTTAATAACAGGTGCACCGCAATACCACGATCAAAACTTCTCTGATGATCTTGAAAATTATGAACAATTTGGTGAAAAACACAACGATAATTCTGGTTTTTTAGATGGGGAACGGTTTACTGAACGTAGAAATTATTACCATAAACCAGTTGCCAACTTAAACTGGGATTTTGATATTAATGAACAACTTGATTTATCAACAGTATTATACGCATCTTGGGGACGTGGTGGTGGAACTGGAAACCTAGGTAGTAGTAGTAATCGAGTAAGAAATGATATAGGTCAAATTGATTTTGATCAAATAGTAGAAAATAATATTGCAACATCAGATAGTAATGGATTTGGAAACTTTGGGGATTCTTATATCAGAAGATCTTCAGTTAACAACCATAATTGGTATGGGTTACTTTCTAGTCTTAACATTGAACTAGAAGAGAATTGGACTTTTAACCTTGGTTTTGATGGTAGATTATACAAGGGGGACCATTTTAGACAAGTAAATAATTTATTAGGGCTTACTGGATTTGTAGATAATTTTAATAATGATCAGAGACCTGATGATTATGTATTTACTGAGACTTATGAGGCTGATCCATGGGCATCCTTATTTAATTTTGCTGATGAAGCGAATAGAACACAATTCGATTACTCAGAAAATATTAACTATCTAGGTGGTTTTGGTCAAGCAGAGTACTCTACAGAAAAGTTCGCAGTATTTGTTCAAGCAGCATTATCGACACAATCTTACCAAAGAACTGGTCGTTTTACAGGAACTGGAAATGGCTTAGGCAAATCAGAAAAGCTTAATAAAATTGGATATAATATAAAAGGAGGACTTTCTTATAATTTTAATGAAAAACATGCTGTTTTTGGAAACGCAGGTTTCTTTTCTCGCCAACCTTACTTGGATAATGTATTTTCAGATATCAGAAACTCTAACGACCTAGTTGAACCAGGAGTCGATAATGAAGAAATTACTGGTATTGAAGCAGGATACCGTTTTAAGGGTAAAAATTTTAGATTAAATATAGATATTTATAGAACAGATTGGGCAAATCGTTTCTTAACTTTTAGTGGTCCAGAACTTGATAATGGTGATTTTACAACTTATAGACTGACTAGTGTTGGACAAATTCATCAAGGTTTAGAATTTGATTTTGAATACAAACCAAATAATGGAAATTTAACACTAAGAGGCTATGGTTCCTTAGGTAATTGGAAATTTGAAGGAGACTCTCCATTTACTTTAGCAAATGACCAAACCGCTACCATAATAGAATCAGGAGAGATTCCTTTAACAGGAACTAAAGTTGGTAATGCACCACAATCGTCTTTTGGTATTGGAGGATACTTCAACATAACTGATAATCTATCCATCGATACTGATTACAATATTTATACAGGTTTATATGGTTTTGTAGATCCTGAAGACGTGGCAACCGCATCTATAGATGGAGAAACATATCAAGCAGAAAGATTACCATCTTACGATCTTGTAGATGCTGGTATTACATATAAACTTAACTTTGGTGATGATAAAATTATTTTTAGAGGAAATGTTAAAAATGTATTTAATTCACCTTATATAAATCAGTTAAATAATTTTGGATATTTTCTAGGTATCGGAAGAACTTGGAACGCTAGTATAAGCTATAATTTCTAATAATTAGAAGCAATTTGACTATCTTAAAAACCTCATTCGTTTAAACGAATGAGGTTTTTTTATACATAATATGTACCTTTGGTCTAAACTAAACACATCACTATGTACGAAGCGATTCAAATTGTTCATTCTTATTGGGCGTATCTTGTTGTTCTTGTTGTTACACTGGCAACTATCAATGCACTAATTGGTTTTCTTGCTAAAAAAGAATACAGTCCTAAAGATTTTAGAATATCACTTTTTGCTTTAATTGTTACTCACCTACAATTGCTAATAGGAATTATTATCTTTTTTGTATCTCCAAAAGTTATGTGGTTTAGTGATGTTGCGGTAGGTCAGATTATGAAAGATCCTCTATTAAGATTGTATAATGTAGAACACCCTACGGTGATGATTCTTACTGTTGTATTTATTACTATGGGCTATTCTAAACATAAAAAGAAGTTGACCTCTACACCCAAGTTTAAGAAATTAGCTATATTTTATACGTTGGCATGGATTCTTATGTTGTCTCGAATTCCATGGAGTAGTTGGATTTAAGATAAAAACAGTAAAGTTTTTAAGAATTCCCAAAAGCAGTAACGACTAACCTTCTCTGTCCGCCGTTATTTCTATGCTCACATAGATATATTCCTTGCCAGATGCCTAAATTAAGTTGACCATCAGTGATTGGTATCTGTACAGATGCACCTAGTAAAGACGCTTTAATATGTGCCGGCATATCGTCTGGCCCTTCATACGTATGTGTATAATAAGATTCGTTTTCAGGAATCATGGCATTAATCTGACTTTCAAAATCTATTCGTACGGTAGGATCTGCGTTTTCATTAATCGTTAAGCTTGCAGATGTATGTTTGATAAAAACTTGTAATTGACCAACAGCTATTTGTTGAATCTCCGGAACCCTAGACAAAACATCTTGTGTAATTAGATGAAATCCGCGTTCATATCGTTCTAGCTGTATTTCTTTTTGATAAAATTGCATCGCTTTTGATGGGTTTGGTTACTGAAACACCAATTTAATATAAATTTTACAGTAATAACGATCCGTAATCAATCTCACTCCAATACCTTTGCCACTTAATTTTTATTGCTATGGATTTATCTAAAATAAAATTGGTTGCCACAGATATGGATGGTACTCTGCTTAATGCCAAAGAAGAAGTAAGCGCTCATTTTTTTGAGCTTTTTGAAGAGCTTCAGGAGTTAGGAGTCACTTTTGTAGCTGCCAGCGGACGACAATATTATAGCATTATTCATAAGCTTGCTCCTATTAAAAACGATATTATCGTTATTGCAGAAAATGGAGCACTAACGATGCAACGAGGTAAGGAGTTACAAACTACAGATATTGACAGAGAAACCTATTTAGAACTACTGGAAGCTACTAAGGATTTAGAAGGATCTCAGGTAATCTTATGTGGCAGAAAAAAAGGATATGCATTGGATCATGGTGAAGGTTTTGAGAATATATTTAAAGAATATTTTGGGAAATATGAGATCGTAAAAGACTTATCAAAAGTAATAGACGACCAATACCTTAAAATTGCTATTTGCAATCAAAAAGGTGCAGAAAAATACCTGTATCCCGCATTAAAACATCTCGAAAACCGATTAAAAGTAAAAGTATCAGGAGAAATCTGGTTAGATTTATCTCATATCAATGCCCATAAAGGAAATGCACTCAAGCAATTGCAAGAGCGCTTAGATATATCAATAAAAGAAACTATGGTTTTTGGAGACTATAATAATGACCTGGAGATGATGGATCAGGCATCATATAGCTTCGCTATGGAAAACGCACATCCTAATGTAAAAGCAGTCGCTAAATACACTACTAAAAGTAACAACAATCAAGGCGTAGAATACATGTTAGCCAAGATGATTGAAGCTAAAAAAGCAACATTTGGTGTTTAAAAAGACTGTCTCAGAAAAACCAAATACGTTTTTTTATAATTAGTTTTTTACACCTTAATCATTCAATTTTAACACGGCCATAAATGCTTCCTGTGGAATTTCTACATTTCCTACCTGACGCATACGTTTCTTCCCTTTTTTCTGCTTTTCCAGTAATTTACGTTTACGCGAGATATCACCTCCATAACACTTTGCTGTTACATCTTTACGTAATGCTTTTACTGTTTCACGGGCTATAAACTTAGCTCCAATAGCTGCCTGAATTGGAATATCAAATTGTTGACGTGGGATCAGTTCTTTTAATTTCTCACAGATTTTTTTACCAATTCCGTAAGCATTATCTTTATGTAATAATGCAGAAAGAGCATCCACAATACTTCCATTAAGCAATAAATCAACCTTTACCAGTTTTGATTCCCGCATACCGATAGGTGCATAATCAAAAGAAGCATACCCTTTAGACACCGTTTTTAAACGATCATAAAAATCAAAAACAATTTCTGCTAATGGCATATCAAAAGTCAGCTCTACACGTTCTGTAGTCAGATAGGTCTGATTAGTAATCTCACCACGTTTTTCAATACATAATGACATTACTGATCCTACAAAATCAGCTTTGGTAATTATAGAAGCCTTAATAAACGGTTCCTCCACACGATTTAAAGAAGATGGCTCCGGCAAATCTGATGGATTATTTACAATAATAATATCATCAGGATTTTTATTAGTAAATGCATGATATGACACATTGGGTACCGTAGTAATCACGGTCATATTAAACTCTCGCTCTAGTCGCTCCTGGATAATTTCCATGTGCAACATTCCTAAGAAACCACATCTAAAACCAAAGCCCAGTGCTGCTGAACTCTCTGGTAAGAATACTAAGGATGCATCATTTAATTGTAATTTTTCCATAGAAGAACGCAGTTCTTCATAATCCTCTGTATCTACAGGATAGATCCCTGCAAATACCATCGGTTTCACATCTTCAAAACCAGCGATGGCATTTTGTGTAGGGGTTTTAGCATCTGTAATCGTATCTCCTACCTTTACATCCCGTGCATCTTTTATCCCTGTGATTAAATAACCTACATCACCAGTTTTTATGGTTTTCTTGACAACCTGATTTAATTTTAAAGTTCCTACCTCATCGGCAAAATAAGTTTTTCCGGTAGCTACAAACTTAATTTGCTGTCCTTTTTTGATCTCTCCATTAACCACTTTAAAATAAGTCTCTACCCCTCTGAAAGAATTATAGACAGAATCAAAGATCAGCGCCTGTAGCGGCTCTTCTGGATTTCCTTCCGGAGCGGGAACTCGCTCTATGATTGCTGTAAGAATTTCTTCGATCCCAATACCTGTTTTAGCACTGGCAGGAATCACTTCTTCTGCATCACAACCTAAAAGATCTACAATATCATCAGTTACCTCTTCTGGATTGGCACTTGGTAAATCTACTTTATTTAATACCGGAATAATCTCCAGATCATTTTCTAATGCCAGGTATAAGTTAGAAATTGTCTGTGCTTGTATGCTTTGAGCTGCATCTACAATTAACAGAGCACCTTCGCAAGCCGCAATGGAACGAGAAACTTCATAAGAAAAATCCACATGCCCCGGAGTATCAATAAGATTGAGAATATATTCTTCTCCTTTATATGTATACTCCATCTGTATTGCATGACTTTTGATCGTAATACCACGTTCACGTTCCAGATCCATGCTATCCAGTAATTGTGCCTGCGCCTCACGAGCCGTTACAGATCCTGTAAAGTCTAACAATCGATCCGCAAGTGTACTCTTACCATGATCTATATGTGCAATAATGCAAAAATTTCGTATGTTCTTCATTCTTTTTCTTCAATTCGATTAGTAGGATACACCTGTCTCCTCCAAGTCTTGCTGTACATTATACCCACTGATAACTCCCAGCGAATAGCACTCTCATTGCTCATACCGTACTAGTATGCAAGAAAGGAGAATGCAAATATAATTGATTTTTTATGGGTATCTCTTACCCTGATCTAATAATGTGTTTGTTATAATAATTTTCGGATACCAATAAAAACTAATATCATAATAGAATAGCTGATAAAAAATGGAATTATATACTCTTTCCATCCTAGTACTAACATCCCACTTATGATTAAAAGTTGAAAGCCCAGGCCAAAAGTTGATACCCCGGTCATCAACCATTTTGGCAGATACTTACTTTCAGAAGCATTACTATCCAATATATAAATTATTTTATCAAAGATCCCGTACAGCGCTTTATAACAGGCAAATAGTATATTCACGGTTGTTTGCTTCTCTCCTTTCATAGCAATAGGTATTTCGTTTTCAAAAACCCTGCTGGTCGTATCTCCATTCACCTGATTTCTTAAAATCACATAATAATAATTATACAACGTACCCTGCAATTGTATACTTAAAAAAGCAAAAATAGTATACCCCAGATTAGCATTAGTAATTTGCCAAAGTGCAATGAAAATAAAAAGATTCAATATGATATCCGCTACGGAGTCAAAATAGCGCCCCGTGTATGAAGGTGTGTTTTTTACTCTCGCCAGCTCACCATCAGCAGCATCCAGAATAGATTTAAAAATTAAGAAGAAAGCAGCAGCCCAGAAATAACCATATACCATACAAGCAATAGCCATCATTCCAGAAATAATAAATGCTATAGTAACATGGATAGGAGTGCAATTAGTATTCTTTAGCGAATTAGCGATAAATCTGGCTGGTGATCTTCCGTAATCCGAGAGGTCGATAAATTGATGATTTTTAGGTAGCTTAGACATTAGTGCTTTTTTTATGGAGCATTTTTAATGACTTAGTTTCCTAAATTTTAAAACAGCACGAGCATATTAATTATAGGTAAATATACAATTAAAATGAATAATACACATAGCGAATCAATAAGACACACCAGTAAATGAAGTACCTCAACCCAAGGGCACAAGGTATCAGAAGCAAGATCACTTTATTACAAGAGCTAAAAAACAAAACTGTTTTTATAAGTTTTAAGCATCTATATGCTGGTTTCATTAGCTACACCCACGGCAAAGTCTCTGGGGATTCTATAGATTAAAAAGCAACTATGATTTTTAAAATTTACAGATCATAAAGAATTTGTATTTTTGTTCACGAAATCACAAACTGTAATTTAACACATATACATAGTGGCAAAAATAGGAGACATAGATGTAGGAGAATTTCCTTTGTTATTAGCACCGATGGAAGATGTAAGTGATCCTCCTTTTAGAGCATTATGCAAGGAGCAGGGAGCTGATGTCGTATACACAGAATTTATTTCGAGCGAAGGACTAATTCGTGATGCTGCAAAAAGTGTGATGAAACTGGATATCTATGAAAAAGAACGTCCGGTCGGTATTCAGATTTTTGGTGCGAATCTGGATTCTATGTTAAAATCGGTGGAGATTGTAGAAGCCTCTAAACCGGATATTATTGATATTAATTTTGGGTGTCCTGTAAAAAAGGTGGTGAGCAAAGGTGCAGGTGCCGGAATTCTAAAAGATATTGATCTAATGGTTTCTTTAACAGAAGCCATGGTAAAACACACTAAACTACCTGTTACTATAAAAACTCGATTGGGTTGGGATGACGCCTCTATTAAAATAGTTGAAGTAGCAGAGCGATTACAAGATGTTGGAGCAAAAGCAATTGCTATCCATGGGCGTACCAGAGCACAAATGTATAAGGGTAACGCGAACTGGAAACCCATTGCTGATGTAAAAAATAATCAAAGAATGCACATTCCTGTTTTTGGCAATGGCGATGTAGACACTCCGGAACGTGCCGTAGCAATGAGAGATGAATTTGGTCTTGACGGCGCTATGATCGGTCGTGCAACCATTGGATATCCTTGGTTTTTTAAAGAGGTGAAACACTTTTTTAAAACCGGAGAACACTTACCTCCACCTACACTAAAAGAACGAGTGGTCGCTGCGCGCAGACATCTGCAAATGGCAATTGATTGGAAAGGAGAAAAATTAGGCGTGTTTGAAACCAGAAGACATTATACAAATTACTTTAAAGGAATCCCTCATTTTAAAGAGTACCGAATGAAAATGGTAACCAGCGATGATGCTATCGATGTATTTGATGTATTTGATGAAATCGAGAAAAAATTTGCAGGGTTTGAGTTTGCTTAAATCTGATACAAAGTATTAAGCGCAAGGGGATATCTTGCACGTCTCTGCTTGCAATACTTTAAAATTAAGGAGCCTTTACTAGACGTTTATTTATTCTACTCGAAGCTAGCAAGGATGCAACACATCCTATGACCGTAATAGTAAGGAATACAACTATAAAACTAACCGCAGTGATTCGTGTAGGATATGGCAAGGAGGGCGTGATCATTAAAAGTCCTAACTTTTGTTGTAATGTAATAATGATAAAACCTAAAAGCAATCCCAAGGATGCTCCTAACACGGTCATTAAAGAGCCCTGAAATAAAAATATGGCTCTTATTTTATATAAGGTAGCACCCAGATTATACAATGTTTTGATATTATTTTTCTTATCAATAATCATCATAATGATGGCACCTGCTACATTAAATAATGCAATAATGGCGATTAAAGTAACTACCAGATAAGAGGCCAGGTTTTCTGTATTAAGCATTTTATACAACGTATCATTTAGTTGCTCCCTGTTTTTTATAACTATCTGATGGTCAAATATCGATTGCAAGGCGTCAGCTACCACCTTTTCATCAGCATCAGGAGACAATTTCAATTCGATATGAGTAACCCGGTCTTCCGGTAATTGTAATAAATCTCTTGCTAATTCGAGTGTAGAAAAGATATAAGTATTATCCAGATCTTCATTTACAGAATACACTCCTATATTCACAGCCGTTTTTTTTCTGAAAGCCTTAGCAGGATCATTCGGAATTCCTGTACCTGGTTTTGGAACATAAATATTCAGAAAATTAGTGTATACCTGCTCTACCCCCATGCCTAACTCCATACTAATACCAGCACCTGCTACAATCTGAGCATTATTGCCTGTCAACCAAGTACCATATGATAAAATACTATCGGTATAAATTACCTTAGAATAGGCAGGAGCTACCCCTTTTACAAAAGCGGTTTTTTGTTTGTCTTTGAACTCTAAAAAGACACGCTCTTCGATAATTTCAGAAAAATGAGCTACCCCTCCTAGTTGCTTCAGTTTTTCTTTGTGAGCATCTGTATACGTAAAAGTCTTGCCACTTACCGGAAAAATCTTAAGATCGGGATCAAAATAAGAAGAAAACCGAAGACTAAAATCCTTTAGCCCCGCAAAACCGGATAATACAATAAACAAAGCCATCGATCCAATAACAACACCACAAGCCGCGATGCCGGTAATTATATTAATTGCATTACTACTCCCTGGGGAGAATAAATAGCGTTTTGCAATGTAATAAGAGAAGTTCAAGGTATGTATTGAAAATTAAGCAATCTGAATAAATCTAATTTTGAAATAAAGATAAAGGAATAAAAGTTATTTCTTTTTAAGGCGTGGTAATAAATCAGGATTCTGGATCGGATTCTCTTTTCCCTTTATCGCTTTATCAATATTATCAATATACTCCAGCGAATCATCTATAAAAAAGGATAGCTCTGGCATACGCCTTAATTGATGTTTAGTTCGCTGTGCTACCTGATGCTTAATTTGCGATTTAACAGCGTTTACTTCCTCCAGTACTTTGGCACCTTCTTTATTAGGAAAAACACTCATATATACTTTGGCGATCGATAAATCTGTCGTTACACTCACTTTCGTTACAGAAACCAAAATTCCTTGTACTCCCGCCTCACGTAATGCATGTTGTATCACATCTGCCACATCCTTTTGTAATACACCACCTATTTTTTTCTGTCTATTTGTTTCCATGGCTACAAAAATAGACAATTATCCGTTTATTATTTTATTTCCCATCAAAATCCGTTATCTATTTCTAAATTGTACATTTATAAACGCAAAATATCAAATAGATGAATCATATTAATAAAATAGAACATATAGGTATTGCAGTAAAAGATATCGATACGGCAAATGATGTATATCAAAAATTACTGGGGGTTCCTCCTTATAAAAAAGAGGCTGTAGAAAGCGAAGCGGTGATCACCTCTTTCTTTAAGGTGGGAGATAGTAAAATTGAGTTATTGGCAAGTACTCATGAGGAAGGACCTATTGCAAAATTTATTGCTAAAAAAGGAGAAGGTATCCATCATATCGCTTTTGATGTAGATAATATAGTGCAAGAATTAGATCGATTAGAAAATGAAGGCTTTCAATTAATCAATACAACTCCAAAAAAAGGAGCGGATCATAAACTTGTAGCTTTTGTACATCCTAAAACTACACATGGGGTGCTGGTAGAGCTTTGTCAAAATATTGTTTCTTAATCCTAGAAAATAAAACGGATCCTACCGATCTACTATAGTGGTCACTTTCTAACAAGAAAAACTTTCTAAATAAAATACAGAAAAATGTTTGCCTTGTTTATATAATTACTTAAATTTGCCGTCCGTTTCGGGGTCCTATAGCTCAGCTGGTTAGAGCACCTGACTCATAATCAGGGGGTCCATGGTTCGAGCCCATGTGGGACCACAAGTAAAATCAAGGCTTTGTAGAGTTTCTTCTCTCAAAGCCTTTTTTCATGTGCATATAATTTGCATACAGAAATAGTGATTATTACAAGCTTAAAACCCAGTATATCTTGTTTTTTTCTTATTATTGGCTGTAATTATACCTAATACTTCAATATCACGGAAAAGTTGAAGTAAGGAATAGTTATTGAAGTCATTTACATGAAGTAAGGCAAGGAATACATCTATGGGGGAAACAAATTTTAAACTATTTGAAATTCAGATTGGGGATATTTGGAATTTTGAAAAGAAAGTATTTTTATCAACACGTATAGGTATTGATCATATACTAGACCTACAGAAAAATGTGAAAGATATCATAATTGATAAAGGTGAGCCGTTTTTAACCTATCAAGAAGACCAAGATACTTATAACGAACAAGTACAGTTTATACAACAATCTGCAGAACTAAAAGATAGTATACGTTTATCATATTTTGCAAGCGGAGACAGCTTATTTTATTATAATCAAAAGATACAAATTCCTAAAGAAGATGAAGATTTTGATTTTTGGTTTGTTCTTAAGTTAAGCCAGTATCATGAACGGATAAAATACATTGATGTTTTTCTAAAACATCATTTAGAATATACCTATGCCAATCATAAATTAGATTTTCATAACTTTCTGGTTCTGCTTTTAAGACAGTACAAAAACACTTTTTTGACTCCAGAAATTTTTTATACTTGTGAGGAGTTTATGGAGCAATTAATAGATGAATTTGAAGAATTCAATATAAAAAAGAAACCAACCTTTCCTAAAAAGACAACCAGACCCAGAATGTCCGGAACTATAAAGAGTTTTTCTTTAAAAATTCTAAAAGAGCATCCTGATTATTTTGAGCGTAATAAGCATATTTATAATGTTTTTTATGAACTTGTTAATCACGGATTTATTCATCAGGATACTGAAGAACGATAGTTCAAAAATATTTTTTGTAATAAAGAAATATGATACTCCCAATGCTTAGGACAGGATAAAGATATTTTTAATTTCTAAGAAGCCATTTGTTTTTGATAAAATATTTGATTTGGAGGTACTTTTCCGATTTCAGTATGTCTTCTTTTGGTGTTGT